>JBCCCJ010000267.1:0-6880 GCA_039033615.1 Bacteroidota bacterium | reverse complement strand
GGTTCGTTATCAGATATTTGAGGGTTTTAGTTTTGGTGGCCACGGACTTGTACCGAGCAATAGCCAAGGTATCTGAATTGCCTTCACACCAGTCCATATTTGTGGAAATTCGCTACGCAATGGGGGTAGTTTCTTTCCACAACGAATAGCACAAATTGGAATCCCTGATCCTCAAATTCGGAAATTCGTGGCTGATCTTTCCTTGTCATATACAAGGGGAATGTCGAAACCCGAAATAGGTGCTCGGGATGACACGCGCGATGGAATGAAATTTCGTTTACCCTGTAATCAGCAGGGAGAACGTTTCTCTTTTGGCCAAGTCAGGAGATGGAAGTATCTTCCACTATGAGTACGTTGTTTCTGATCAATCCAACATCAGGACGTAAGCGAAACGGAGCCAAAGTAGCTAGCTTGATTGAAAGCGCTTACCAAGAGGCCCGCCAAGCAGTGGAAGTTCAAGAGATTGATTTTTCTCGCCTGGATCAAATGCTTGCCGCCGCCATTCAGCGTGGTATCCAACAAATTTATGCCGTAGGAGGAGATGGAACGGTGAATGCCATCGGGACTCGCTTGATTCATCGAGCAGTGAATTTCGGGGTGATCCCCAATGGTTCCGGCAACGGATATGCCCGAAACATTGGCTTTTCCATTCGTACTCCGCTTGCCATTTCTCAGTCCATCAACGCCTCAGTCCGGAAAGTCGACACGGGAAGATTTGGCAACGTTCCCTTTTTGAATGTGGCAGGCGTGGGGCTAGACGCTGAAGTGGCCTTCCAGTTCGCGAATGGCAGCAGTCGGGGATTTGTCCCCTACGCCAGAAGTTCTGCGGAAGGCTTGCTGTCTGCCAAAGGCAATGAATATCGCCTGACCATGGACGGGAAAAGGGAAACTTTTTCCGATATCGTTGGAATTGCCGTTGCCAACGGAACGCAATGGGGATACAACGCCACCATTTCCGCGGATTCTAGCCTGACAGATGGGTGGTTGGAAGTATTGGTGGTAAAGCGATTTCCCATCATCAAAGCTGGCCTGATGGTTGGCAAGTTGTTCAGTCGAACATTTCAGGATTCCCGCTATGTACATCGTTTCCAGGCTCGGAAAGTGCTGATTGAACGAGACGCAGCCGGCCCTGCTCAAATAGATGGAGAGCCCATCGAAGCCCCTGCTTCCATTGCCGTTGAAATTGTGCCACAATCTTTGAATCTACTATTGCCAGCTACTCTGACCGAAGAAAAGCTCCAATCTATCTAGCACCCACATGACACAAGTGCTGACATTCCTTCTCCGAAGAGCCCTTCAGGGCCTGGGAGTCATTTGGGGAATTGTGAGTCTATTGTTCGTGATTTTCTATGCCTTGGGAGATCCGACGGCCTATTTGGTGGAAGACAATGCGGATGAAGCGACCAAAGCGGCGATTCGGGCCAAGTACGGCCTGGATCAGCCATTGTTCCAGCAATACCTCAACTACCTCAATGATTTGTCGCCCATAGGAACCCTTGAGGTGGCAGAAAAAACGGAAGTCTCCCATCTGGCACTTTGGGCTGGCGAGACAGGCCTGTTTGCAATAAAAGCTCCGCAATTGGGTCGCTCTTATCAAACAGGAGGGGCAGTTGCTTCGATGGTGGGGAGTAGATTATTTGGAACGGCCCTATTGGCTGTGACCGCGATCGTACTTGCTGCCTTGCTCGGAATAGGCCTGGGCGTGATTGCCGCCCTGAACCATCAAACCTTTTGGGACAAGAGCATTTTGTCCTTGTCTGTCTTGGGCATTTCTGCTCCTTCTTTCTTCATTGGGGTGCTATTTGCCTGGTTATTTGCGGTGTATTGGGGGGATTGGACAGGTTTAAACATGAGTGGCTTTGTGCTGGAAGAAAATATCTTTTCACCAGGAAATCATTGGGTTGGAAAAAACCTATTGCTACCTGCTCTGGCGTTGGGGATTCGACCGCTGGCGGTGTTCATTCAATTGACGCGAAGTAGCATGATTGAGGTATGGGGACAAGACTATATTCGGACAGGCCGAGCCAAGGGATTGGGGCCAATTCCTTTGTTGATCCGGCACGCGCTCCGAAATGCCCTCAATCCCGTGATGACTTCCGTAACCGGATGGCTGGCGTCTCTGCTTGCCGGGGCGTTTTTCATCGAGTATATTTTTGGCTGGCAGGGCATTGGAAAGCTGACCATTGATGCCCTCAATACCAATGACTTTCCCGTGATCATTGCTTGTGCCATGACCGTTGGGTTGATTTTCGTTGGAGTGAGTATCCTCACGGATTTGTTGTATGCCTACCTGGACCCTCGGGTAAAAGTCGCTGGGTAGGCAAGCAAAAAAAGCCCCTCTGTCTCAGTTGAAACAGAGGGGAAGAAGGGTGTTTTGATGACTGAAATAAAATGCTTTGGTCTTACTCGACCATCAATCGCTTATGGCCAACCAGTTCTTGGCG
This sequence comes from Bacteroidota bacterium, assembly GCA_039033615.1. Classification (GTDB taxonomy): domain Bacteria; phylum Bacteroidota; class Bacteroidia; order J057; family J057; genus JBCCCJ01. The sequence continues at coordinate 4,436 of JBCCCJ010000267.1, read as the reverse complement.
GTCGTTGCGAAGCAAGACTTCATACACGCCTTGGCTGAGTTGATTGATATCTACTGACCTGCTTCCAGGTTGGAGGGGATATTGGGCTACCCGACGACCCTGAATGTCCAGAATGGTTACCGAGTAGGATTCTGGAAAGGTGGTTTGAAGTTGGAATTGCTGTTGAGCAGGATTCGGAAACATCTGCACCTCATACAAATTCGCAAGCTGATCGGCGGTACTGGTACTGCCAAAAACGAAATTGAGGTTGTCCACCGCGTGGAGGGTAGAATCACCTGGGGAAGCATTTTCGTCCTGATAGTGGAAGAAGCTCAGCAAAAACAGGTTGGGGACTTGGTTATCGACCAAATAATCCACCTCCAAATCGAAGGATTCATAGCCTTGATCTCCTCCCACGACAATGGTGTCCAGGATAGCGACTTCCGTGTAGTCGATCTCATCAAACAATACCTTCGCCAAGAGAGAGTCGATGTTGGAAATCCCAACCGCTACCGTGTCAACGTAGAAAGCAAACAGGGTGATCTGCAAACTATCATTGGCCAGTCCTTCGTGGATGAATTCGCCTTGGTAGCGAGTAGGCTTGCTTTCACAATAAAAGTAATGACTGATTCCGCCTCCAAACCCGTCAATGGAAACCGTTGCGATCGCGGTATCTCCCACTCCATTTGCGCCCGGAAGATAGGGCTCCACGTAGTCGTCGATGCCATTCCAAATGAAGGGAGACCATCTGTCTGGCCAGAAAAAGTCTAGGCTGTCATTTTGAACCGGATGTTCGAGACGAACATTGCCCCAGTTGCTGGCGTCCCCGTTTGGGACATTGCAGTTTTGGGCAGATAGGGGAAAGAAGGACAAGCTCAGGCCCAGGCTGAGCAGAAACGTAACAATTCTCATGTAAGTTGAGGTTAGGGTGAAAGACAGACAAGTTTCGCGAGTGCAAGTAAATCTATGTGTCGGAATACGGGGCAGGGCGCTAGAAAGTTTATTTTTTGTGTATTTTTTACACTTATTGCATTGTGCACCGTTTTCTTACCCGCCCATCTCAGGGAGCTAGCTCTTTCTGGCGAGAATCTGTAGACCCTATTTGAGACCCTACTTATCTTGGGCTTGTCTGTCTTTGAGAATCTGACTAGCGCACTTTTTCCTCAACACAGCCTCAAGATTCGGGAGGTTCCACGCGCATTGCTTGCCCGTCCAAAATTTCGCATATGAGAGACCTCAAATCTGGAATTTTCTGTCCCAAACATGGCCTTACTTGTGGCTGTCGTCAACTGGTAGGCATGTTCCTATTTCAGCGTCTCATTGCAACATCTTTGGGAAAGTATCCACTTCTTCCCGGTTGGGAACGGAGGGTTGGGCGCCCAGTCGAGTTACCGAGATGGCTGCTGCTCTGTGGGCAAATGCGATGGCCTCTCGGAGGGATTTTCCTTCGGTAAGGGCTACCGTCAAGGCGCCATTGAAGACATCTCCTGCGGCAGTGGTATCCACGGCTTCGACCTCATGACCAGGAATGACTTCCATTTCCTCCGAATTCGCCAACAAAGCTCCTTGCTTGCCCAGGGTGATGACCACTTGCTGAACCCCTTGCTCAAGTAAGGCCTGAGCCGCCGCTTTTGCATCCTCGATCGAATTCACGGGAAGGCCAGTGAGCAGTTCTGCTTCGCTTTCGTTGGGGGTGAGGAGAAATAGTTGACGCAGGACGTCTGCCGCCAAATGCTGGGCAGGCGCGGGATTGAGGATGACCGGAACCTGATGATCGCTGGCCAAATTGACGGCGGCTTTTACCGTCTCCATGGGAATCTCCAACTGGATCAAAACCATGTCTGCTGCCTCAAATGCGGCCGCAGCTGATTGAATGTGAGCGGGAGTCAGCTTGCCATTTGCGCCTAACCCGACCCCAATGCTGTTTTCTCCACTGTCTGCGACGAAGATCAAAGCTACTCCAGATGCTGCCTCCGAATCTCGGCCAATGTATTGGGTATTCATCTCCAACGCCTCAAACTCGCGCATTGCTCGATCCCCAAAAAGGTCTGTCCCCAGTCGGGTGATGAAGGTTACCTGGCCACCTGTCTTGGCCGCAGCAACCGCTTGATTGGCTCCTTTTCCACCAGAAGCAATGAGAAATTCCTCCCCCAAAATGGTTTCGCCAGGCTTGGGAATGTGGTCGACCCGCAGGATCATATCTGTGTTGGAACTACCGATGACGAGGATGTTAGGCATAGGGTCAGGGATCAGGGATCAGGGTTCGATAGGTGGAGATGCTTGTTCACCCAGGAGGTCAAGACAAGCGGGAATAAATGATCAAGCCCAATCCTACGATGAAGCAAACAAACATCAAGTTGATCAGTCGATTGGTGCCTTTTGGGGCGCTGGCAAACTCTTTCCAGATGAAAACGCCCCAGATCGCGGCGACCATGGTAGCTCCTTGGCCCAACCCATAAGAAATGGCAGGACCAGCCGCTCCTGAGGCCAGAATATTGAGCGACATCCCAACTCCCCAGATCACTCCACCCAGCACGCCAATGAGATGGAGGCGAGGAGTGCCTTGTTGAAAATAGGCGGCATAAGTGGTCGCCTGTCCGGCTAGGGGGCGGTACATCATCCAACTATTGAACAAGAAATTGGAGGCCAATAATCCGAGCGAAAAGAGGACCAGGGCGGTATAGGGGGTGAGCATTCCCGCTTCTGGTTGGGCAAAATCGCTGGCCATGGATGCAGCAACAAAGCGGTAGAAAAAGCCCATCAAAACTCCGGCGACCAAAGAAATGATGATTCCCTTGGAGGTCTGGCGATTGCCGTCTGAGGGCAATTTTCGGTAGGCGATGGCCGTCAGGATGATGGCCGCGACGATGAAGGCGACCCCCAAGAATAACCACAAAGGGTTGCCTTCTGGGACGGCAGCGTAGTTGACTACGACTCCCAGAGCCAGGGCCAACCCAATCCCGATGGGGAAAGCCACGGCCATTCCTGCCAAGTCAATGGCGGCAACCAGGAGAATATTCGCCAGGTTGAATACCACCCCACCAATGAAAGCAGAGCCGAGGGCACTCCCTTTTCCCTGACTCAAATCGTCGAGGAAAGGCCTCCCTTCCGTGCCACTACTACCCATCGTGAAAGCAAACACCAGGGTAAGCAGGACAACTCCGAGGGCATAATCCCAATAAAACAATTGGAAAGGCCATTTTTGGCTGGCGAGCTTTTGGGTGTTGGCCCAGGAGCCCCAGCACAGCATGGTGATCACACAAAGGATCACCGCGAGCGGATAAAATTGGATGATGACCATAGAATATGGTAGAGAGTAGAAGTAGCTGATCGACAGGAAATGTCCTGCGATTCACAGAAATAGCCATTTTTTTCTACTTATCCAACCAATTGCCCAATGCCAAAGGTGAGCACAAAGGCCAAGGTGCCCAATACCATTTGTTTCAGGAAAGGGTCCAATTCACTCGCTTGGGTTTTGGTTGCGACCGCTCTGGCATTGACCCAGAATAAGGGCAAGGTGAGGATAAATAGCCACTGCCAGGGAGTCTGATAGCGCATCATGACGAAACCAATGGCACACAGCCATCCGATGAGCAAGATGGTCCAATGATAGCGGACTGCGGAAGGACGTCCGATCCGCACTGGGATGCTTTTTTTTCCGGCCAATTGATCTGATTCGATGTCGCGGATGTTGTTTACATTCAACACCGCCACGGCAAATAATCCGCAACTACTCGCAGGCAACAACAGCAATGGGTAGAAATGACCCGTGTGGAGAAAATAAGTGCCCATGACTCCTACCCAGCCAAAAAACAGCAAGACAGAAACGTCTCCCAGACCCGCATAGCCATAAGGCCGACTTCCGGCAGTATAGGTAACTGCGGCGATGATGGCGAGAATGCCCACAATCAAGAAGCCAACAAAAGTCTGCCAGTTTTCAGCAGCCACCCAAAGTAGACTGATTCCGCTCACAAACGATAGCCCGCCAAAGAGGTACATGGCTCGCTTCATTGCCTCAGGCGTGATCTGGCCGGATTGAACAGCGCGTTGAGGACCTTGGCGATCCTGACTATCTGCCCCGTGGATGGAATCCCCGTAATCATTGGCGAGGTTGGAGAGAATCTGAAGGAAGATGGTGGTTAGGGCGGCAAGCCCCAGGATGATGCCGCGAAATTGACCGTCAGAGGCCGCAATAAAGCTACCCATACCGATGCTAGCCAAGGCCAGGGGGAGGGTGCGTAAGCGAAAAGCAGATAACCAGGCTTGAATCATAGGAAAAAGGTCAAGACCACATCGTTCGGCGAACATACAAAACTTCCCTTGGGACCGAAAGGTTTGCGCCAATCACTCTCGAACGAATTTTCGGTACAACCAATTGTTCAATAGGATGCCTAGCAGAAGCACCAGCGCCCATTGAGTGATCACGGTTGCATTGCTGTATTGAGCAAAGAAATTCC
>JBCCCJ010000266.1:0-6881 GCA_039033615.1 Bacteroidota bacterium | reverse complement strand
CTGATGGGAGCGATGATGATCGCCAGCGGTTTTGCCGTGTCCGCGATGCCGGTGATGCACCTGAGCGGCGCCCATGATCATAGTCACGCTCACCAGGCGCCTCAGCCGCATCAGACCCTTCCGGGATTTGGTACTCCAATTCGATGGTGCCGGGAAAGGTGTATTTCTTCTTGCGCATCAACCGGAGGGCATCGACCAAAGGCGTGTCTCCAGAACCCCAAGGCATATTGGTTTGAGTGTTCTCAGGGGTGCGTCGGTCTTTCATGTGCATACTGAGGATACGCTCATGTTTCTTGCGAATGATTTTTAGGGGCTTGGCATTCCCTCCAGCGACGTAGTGGCCCAAGTCTAAATTGAGGGCATTGGCGGGAGATTGTTCCAAGGCAGTATCCCAAAAGGTCGGGGTTTGTTGGGTATGTCCATGATAAGCGACTTGAACCCCGTACTGTTCAGCCATTTGCCCGAGTTTCAAGGTATGGGCATCATCACTGGGATGCTCCAGGGTGATGTGGCTGGCGCCAAGAGCCTTGGCGGCCTTCATGCCATAGGCGATTTCCCCATCCGTATTATTTTTCCCAAAAGCGCCCGGTTTGAAGGCATATATGCTCACCCCCGCATCGGCATACATCTTCCGCATTTGCTCAAATTTGTCCATCGGTACATTCGTTCGCCAATTGGCGATGGTTTCGTTGTAGGCTTTGCGCAGTCCTTCCGCTTCGGCCAGCATCTTGGTTTCCGCTTTGGTCAATTCTTCTCCCTTGCGCCGCTTGCGATAGAGGGGAAAGAGTTGGCGAAAATCCATGGGGCTTTTGGGGGCACCCGCAAAGTCCTCAGCTGGTCCCCCCATCAATTCAATGGCGCTGATCCCACAATCGAGCACGTATTGCAGGGTCGCTTCCGCGTTCTGGTTCTTCAGGCTGCGAAAAGAATAGGTGATCACGCCGATCTGCACCCCATTGATCAGGGAATTGGGCTTTCGCAGATTGCGAACGATGTTGGGCATGCCGAAGAGTCGACCTCCACCGAGCACGGTACCAGCGATGAGGGTAGAGGCAGTCGCAGCAAACTGCCTGCGGGAGAGGGTTTTGTCTTTCATGAGTAGTAGGTTATTAGTGGAGTAAGAAAGGGGAAGATTCATGCTAAATATGGTCTTAAGCTACTCAGAAAGCCATACACATTGCAATTCCTGCGCGGGGCAAAGCTTCGAATCGTTGGAGAAATCCGCTGGCATGCCGATCTTTCTGCGGTTGTAGGTTTCCTAACTTCTCACTCATGAACTCCCAAACGGTCCTCATCATCGGTGGCTCTTCTGGCATTGGCAAGGCAACCGCCATTCGCTTTGCAACTGAAGGCTGGAAGGTATTGATCGCTGCCCCGGATTTGCCAGCATGCAGGGAAGTGGTAGAACAATTACCCGGGACCGGACACCTGGCGGTTGCTACGGACGTCACCGAGGATTCGCAAATCGAGGAATTAAGAAAAACGGTGGAGGAAAGATGGGGCGGCTTTCAGGTATTGATCAACTGTGCCGGACTCTCGCGCAAGGTATCTCTCATTGATTCGGATTTCGCGAAGTGGGATCAGTTGGTCCAAATCATGCTCTATGGTTCCGTAAAGGCGTGTCGAGCCTTGGTTCCCCTGATGAACGACGGCGGGCGCATCATTCACATCACCTCGGTGCATCAAGATCGGGTAGCTCCGGGAAGTTCTGCCTACGGCATGGCAAAGGGGGCTCTGACTCAAATGGTTCGGGCACTCGCCCTAGAATTGGCGCCCCGTGGCATTCTCTCCAACGCCATTTCGCCTGGCTTCATCCACACGCCCATGTCTATCAAGGAAGATGGGAAAAATGAGCTGGAAACCCCGTGGTTCTATGACAACTATGTCAAATATGACCACCTCCCTCTCCTGCGTGCCGGACAACCGGAAGAAGTAGCTGGGGTCGCTTGGTTCCTCGCTGGACCAGATGCGAGCTATATGACCGGGTCCGTGCTACGGGTAGACGGGGGGCTGACGATCACGTTTTGAGGGAACGGCTTGCTCGAGCATACGGAATCGAGAACATTTCAAGCTTTCGGAGGGTTGGGAAATGAAACAGCCATTCTCTCAGATATGTTCTCTCATCTGCTACTCATGCGTTGGAAGCGTATGTTCCAGTCCAAGGAAGGCTGGTTGACTCTGGCCGTCTGGATCGGGGGGCTGCTGATCAGCGGCGGAATAGGCCTGGGGATACGCGGAGCAGCAGGAGCAGGAGCAGGAGACGAGATCACCACCCAGTCTTTTTGGTACCAAATTCCCAGTTGGGTGGTCCTGATGGCGGGAACGATGGTCTTGGGCCAATCCGTGTTCTTGGGGGCTCAACTGCCTCCCCGAATCATTCAGCGGCATCATCCGGCCTCTCCTCTCAAGCGGGTGTTGGTGCACCTGTGGATTGCTAGTTTGAGTCCGACCCATATCTTGGCTTGGTGTTTCTGGATTCCCTTGGTCGCAATCGCTCCACAAACCGAATGGATACATCTATTGACTGTCTCGGTCTGGATGGGGGCGGTCCTCGCCGCTAATCACGTTTTGCGAATTTCCCTGCAACGGATTGGATGGAAGCTGGGGACGATTCCCTTGATTGGGACCATGCTGCAAGTGGTAGGTCTAGCTACTTGGATGCTCATGTATTGGTCTCTGCCGGAGATTGGATTGCTCGTAAGCGGAGCGAGCCTGTTATGGAGCGGCTATTGGCTCATCCAGGATGAAAGCCAACTCGAAGTCGCTAACAAAGGGGAAGCTTTACCCGCTCAAGGGTCAACGGTGGTTGATCTTGATTGGCTGAAATGGAAAATCATGACCCGAAATTCCGCGGGGCGCTATTGGCTGATCGGCTACTTTGTCCTCAAGGGAGTGGGAGTGTTGATGTTCTTCCTCCCCAATTTGACGGGCATAGAACTTCGGCCAACGTCTTCTGCTTGGTTTTTATGGGCGGCAGCGATATTGGCAATATTTGTCAACCGATTTGGAAGCCGAACAGAATGGACCTTGTGGCAACTCCAACGAACCCGATCTAAGTGGTTTTGGCTAACTGAATATGCGGATCGCTTTTTCTGGATCATGATGGCAATAGACGGGTTGATTTCCTGGTGGATCATTCACTGGATGGAAGCGCCAATTTCTTTGGGATGGGCCTACGTCTTGTTGTGGTTGCTAGGGTTTTGGATCGGAATTTTTGGCAGTTTTTACCTTCCCCGTAGAGCGGCCATTCATATAGGCCTTCAACTGAAGCAAAAAAGTCCCATCAGTTGGCGATTATTCATCCCCTATCTCTTTGGCTTTAATTTTTTGGGACATCTCCTGGTGGCAGACCCCATCTATCGTTGGGCGGCATTGGGAGTCCTTCTTCTGTTGGTGGTGGGAACCTTTATTGCCTTGTTGACGCAGGCACAACTAGGGCATCGCCTCCAAAAAGGCCTAGAATCTGATCCTGAATATCGCTGGAAATGAATTTTTCACAGGATAAAGGACAATGAAAAAAAGCTCCTGTTGATCCCTGCTACCCATTTCGTTACCCCCGCTTTTCATGCGCCAATTTTCTGCACAAGGACTCTCTCAATCATTCGGGCAACAAATTGTCTTGAAAGGGCTCTCTTTTTCTCTGACCCAGGGCCAATGCTTTGCTTTGGTGGGGCAAAATGGCGTGGGAAAAACGACCTTATTGCGCATCATTTCGGGCCAGATGTTGCCGGATACGGGACACTTGCAGATCGGGGAGGCAACATTTGGAAAACATGGTTGGAAAGATTCTCTCCGCCGAGAAATCGGGGTAGCCATGGGGACACGAATGTTACCACCTGAACTTTCTCCCTACGATTTCCTCAGCTTCATCGGCCAGTTATTTGAGGTGCCAAAGGCCGAGTGGCAAGCTCGGAGAGATCAATTGCTGGATTGGCTGCTCCCTCCGACAGACCACCATAAGCTGCTCAGAAATTTATCTAGTGGCAATCGAATGAAGGTCGCAGTAGCTGCGGCCTATTTGCCCAACCCTTCGCTGGTACTCTTGGACGAACCGTTTAACAATTTGGATCTGGTAGGCATTCAACAAGTCAAGGCACTCATCCAAGGTCGGAAAGCTCATGCGATTACCATCATCTCTTCTCATCAGCTAGAGGTCTTGCCGGAGGTCTGCGATCAGTTGGGCATTTTGCACCAAGGCGAATGGGCGTATTTGGGAGAAATGACTGCCTTTCAAGCGGAAGGGAAACAGTTGTTATCCAAACATTTGCTCCAAGTCCTCCAGCCCCAACCCCTCCAAACCGATGCCCTAACGTGGCAGCAACAAGAGGAGGGCTCCGCAGAGGAATCATCCTGACTATCGGGTCCCCTTTTCCTGTGATCTCCCCCAATCGTGCGAAAGCCATCTGGCTGATGGGGGGCTGACGATCACATTTTGAGGGAAGCAGTCGCCGAGGTGTACGTCACATTCCCTGGTGATGTCGGCATAAATGGCAGTCGCTCCGCGCCTGCTCTCAAACTTCTCGCTTCGATTTGCTACCGAAATGCCATCCCTCCGGGCTGCGATTGTCTATTGACAAGGACTTGTGCTGAGCGACAGCTGAAGTAGGTCGAACCAACTCTCAAAAAAACGAAGCGCAGAGCGATTAGCAGATTGGTAGAAACAGATGCCCCAGAGAAAGTCAGTAGGCGCATCGCGACTGCCATTTACTGGGATATGCTTTTTCTGGTGCCATCTGACGTACACCCAGTCGCCGAAAGGATCTCCTTATTTTTTGTTAATTGGGAATTCAATTCCCAATTAACAAAAAATGGCAGCTCGAATCCCCGCGGACTAGCCCTTGCAGTATTCGCCTCAATTCCACTGATTGAACTCTGATTTGTGCTTGAGTTATTCCTCTGCTACGGCTTCTTGTGCCTGCTTCAACCATTTGGTCAAGTACTGCTGAATGGTCTGCATGGTGATGGGCTTGCACAAGAAATCGTTCATGCCGGCTGCCAAACACATTTCCTGATCTTCTACTGAGGTGTTGGCGGTCATGGCAATGATGAGGGGTTGTTGAATGCGATTGCCGAGCGCCCGAATTTGTTTGGCGGCTTCGACCCCATCCATGACCGGCATTTGCATATCCATGAAGATCAAGTCAAAGGTCCGAATATGGACAAACTCCACCGCCTCCTGCCCATTCTGGGCGACCTCTGCTTGAATCTCAAATTTCCGCAGAATTTTCTGAGCCACTTTTTGATTGACTTGGTTGTCCTCTACCAACAGGATGGAAAAATTTGAAAAATCCCGAACCCCAACTGGAGATTGCTTAGGAAGAGGCGAATGAGAAAAGGTGGGGTCGGCAGCCAGCACATGATTGATGCGGCTTAATAGCGCAGCGCGAGTGGTAGGTTTGGCAATCACCCCTTCAAACATCTTTTTCACCTACTTGGGATACGGCAAATCTCCAGCGTTCAGAAGCAGTAAGGGCGTGGAGGCAAAGCGCGGATGAGCGTGCACTTGTTTGGCCAGATTCAGCCCTGTGAACGGATGCATACTGGTGTCCAACAACATCAAATCCCACTCCACGTCAGCGGTTTGAATTTGCTCCAGCAGTTCATTTGGATCTGAAAAGGCAGATACCTGAACTTCAGCATCGGTCAGAAAACCAGCAAGGAGGCGCAAGCTTTTGGGGTGATCATCAACGATGGCAATGCGCTTCCCTGCAAGCTTGGGGGCAGAGGTAGAAACAGAGGAGCCCCGCTTTTGAAAAGGAATCGTGAACAGGAAGGAAGTGCCTTCGTTCACCTGACTCTCAATCCAAATTCGTCCTCCCATCAAGGCCACGAGCTGGTGGACAATGGCCAATCCCAAGCCACTTCCTCCAAACTTCCGGGTGGTGGAGGCATCCACCTGACTGAAGGGTTGGAACAAACGATTGATTTTTTCTGGTGGAATCCCAATCCCCGTATCGGCTATCTCAACATGGAGAATCAGGACCTCCTCGGATTCGCTTTCTACCCGGATGGATAGACACACTTCTCCTTCTTTTGTGAATTTGATTGCGTTGCCAAGGAGGTTCATCAGGATCTGCCGAATGCGCCCGGGATCTCCCGCTACTTGTCTCGCGCAATCTCCTTCTATTTCATACAGCAACTCCAATCCTTTGGCAAACGCCTGATTCCGCAACAAATTCAAGACATCTTCGATGGGCGCCGTTAGCTCAAATTCGATTTCTTCGAGTTCCACCTTACCCGCTTCAATTTTGGAGAAATCCAGGATGTCGTTGACCACAGAGAGCAGACTCTCGCCCCCTTGTCGAATGGTATGCACCAAATCTTTTTGTTCCGTATCGAGGAGCGTGCCATCCAATAGACCCGACACGCCAATGACCGCATTGAGCGGGGTGCGAATTTCATGACTCATGATAGACAGAAACTCAGACTTGGCTTTGGAAGCTTCTTCCGCTCCGGTTTTGGCCCTGATCAGTTCCAATTCTCCTTGCTTACGGGCGGTTACATCTCGTTGAATATAAACAAAGTGGGTGACCTCGCCTGCTTCGTTTCTCACGTAGGTGAGGATCATGTTGACCCAAAAAGGGGCTCCGTTTTTTCGGTAATGCTGCAGTTCCGTCTGAATATTTTCTTGCCGAATCATTGCACGCCTGACTTTCTCCAGTTCTTCGGAGTCCGTGTCTGGTCCTTGAAAAAGGGTCGGTGCCTGACCGAGAATTTTTTCCAAAGAGTAGCCGGTCATCTTTTCGTGGGCAGGATTGGCGTAGAGAATGGTCTGATTCCCGATGTCTCCGGTGGTCACCAGAATGGAATCTCCTGCTGATTGGACCACAGAATGCAGCAGCCGCAATTCTGCCAACTGATTTTTTTTGTCAGTCATATCG
>JBCCCJ010000265.1:0-6891 GCA_039033615.1 Bacteroidota bacterium | reverse complement strand
GGACTCCAACTGGCAAGATCACCTCCTCGTAGAGGTAACCGATAGGGCGGATGCACAGTTTGAGGCCAAGATGATTCAGGAACTGACTGATCTGACTCCCGGTTGGACCATTGATCAGGACTATCTGACTGATATGCGGGAGGATCAAATGCTGTTCATCCTGATTCCCTTACTGTTGTTTGGCATCATCGGCGGCTTTTTGATCTTCAATGTAGCCCTGGGACTATTTGGGGTCCTGTGGCAGAACATCAATAAGCGAAAAGAAGAAATCGGCGTGCGACGAGCCATCGGTTCGCCAAAAGGAGCGATCACCGGGCAGTTCATGGGAGAAATGCTGGTTCTGGCTACGCTGAGCATGTTGGTAGGCTTGGTGTTTGCGGTCCAGTTTCCCTTGCTCCAAGTATTCGAATTGGCGAGTGATGTCTATCTCTGGGGCATGTTGATCGCGGTTATCGCCATGTATGTATTGGTGGGGATCTGCTCTCTGTTTCCGAGCTGGCAAGCCGCTCAGTTGGCCCCTGCTTTGGCATTAAAAGAAGAATAATGCTAGCTTCCCCCATGATTCTCATCATAGATGACGATCAGGCGGTATTGGCCTCTCTGCGCCTGTTGTTTCGGCAACAAGGCTGGGAAACCACGGCCGTCAAGACGCCTCATACTGCTCTGGCCTTTCTGGAATCAGAGCGGCCAGATGCAGTGGTGCTGGACATGAATTTTTCCTTGAATACTACCGGGGATGAGGGCTTAGACTTGCTACAACGAATCCTGCAAGTTCGACCAGGTCTCCCGGTGATTCTGCTCACCGGATGGGCGACGATGGAATTGGCCATCGCTGGGATGAAGTTGGGAGCGCGGGATTTTCTGGCCAAGCCCTGGGACAATGCGCAATTGGTCGCTTCTCTGCAGGCAATCATTGACCTGGCGACTCCCCTGACCCATACTGGAAACCGAAAGCTGCTGGACCAGAATTATGTCCTGCAAAATCTCATCGGAGAAGATCCTGCCTTTTTGGAAGTATTGGAAACGGTGGGTCGGATCGCTCACACGGATGCGTCGATTCTCATTTTGGGGGAAAGTGGCACTGGGAAGGAACTGATTGCGGAAGCCATCCACCAAAACAGTCGCCGGAAGGAAGGCACTTTTGTGAAGGTAAATCTGGGCGGAATCTCCGCGAATCTATTCGAAAGTGAGTTGTTTGGCCACGTCAAAGGAGCCTTTACCGATGCTCGTTCAGATCGCAAAGGCCGCTTTGAAATTGCGAACGGCGGCACCATTTTCCTGGATGAGATCGGCGAACTCGACCTATTCAGCCAGGTAAAACTGTTGCGGGTGCTCCAGGATCGGACCTACGAGGTGTTGGGGAGCAGCCAAACCCGTCGGGTAGATGTGCGGGTGATCAGTGCCACCAATCGCAGCCTGGCGGAGATGGTACAGGAAGGGAATTTTCGGGAAGATCTGTTTTATCGAATCAACCTCATTACCCTGAAATTGCCCGCCTTGCGTGAGCGAGCCAGTGACATCCCGATCCTCGTCCAACACTTTTTGCAACAATTTGGGCAGGTGTACCAACGTCAGGGCTTGCAGATTTCTGCCGAGGCATTAGAGTGGTTGCAGGCTTATCCTTTCCCGGGGAATGTCCGTCAGCTGCGGAATCTGGTAGAACGAACCGTCTTGATGACCTCCAGCCATCAATTGGTGGTGCCGGATTTTCAGAAGCAGTTGGGAGATCCTGGTCAGAATCCAGGCAGCCAACAGTTGCCGGAGGTAGGGAGCATGTCCTTGGAGCAAATGGAAAAAGAGATGATTGTCAAGGCCCTGGCTCACCACAGCAACCACATCACCCGCGTCGCCCAAGCCTTGGGAATTACCCGCTCAGCCCTGTATCGGCGATTGGAGAAATATGAGATTCCTCATGAGTAGAGGACAGAGATCAGATCGCGTTGCTGTCAGAAGTCAGAGTTCATCGGTGATGGGGCTGGTTATAAGGGGTTCATTGATAGTCCGCTCTCTGAACCTTGTCCCCAAGATCCTTCATTAACGTGAGTTTTGGATAATATCCTTTGATAACCAGAACTTTGTCCACCCCCAACCCCCGCCAGCGGGGGAGATTGCACAGCAATCGAAGATTGTCCCCCTTTGGAGGGGGCTGGGGGAGGAAGTTGCTCACAAACAGATGGTTACAATTCTTCTTAAGCAAAACTCAGGTTACATGATGCCGCTTCGTTTTCAATATTTCCTCTTCATCGGCTTGTTGCATGCAGTTGCGGTGCTGTTGAGTTTTTATGTGTTGGAAGATCGGCCTTGGCTCTTCATCGCTTCCGAGGTGGTGGTAGTCCTCAGTTTGTATGTCTCCTATCGTTTGTACCAAGCCTTGGTGCGGCCAATTGAGGCCATTGCCACTGGGGTGCATGCCATCACGGATCAGGATTTTCACGTGAAATTCCAGCAGGTAGGGCAGAAGAATCTCGACCAACTGATTGGGGTGTACAATCAGATGATCGATCAACTCAGAGAAGAACGCACCCAGCAAGCCCGGCAGTTTCATTTTCTGGACAAATTGATTCGTACCTCTCCTACAGGAATTGTGACGCTCGACCTGGACAACAATCTTTCCAGCTGTAATCCCCGGGCAGAAGACTTATTGGGCATTGAGCTGAAAGAAGGGAAAGGAAAACCGCTGGACCAAAGCCATTCGCCTTTGCTGAAAGCCATCGCGGAGGTTCCCATGAATGCCACCCAGACTTTGCAAACCGATGGCATTCGCACCTATAAAATTCACAAGGCCTCCTTCATCGACCGGGGCTTTTCGAATGCGTTTGTCATGATCGAGGAACTGACGGAGGAGAAGCATCAGATCGAAAAGCAAGCCTACGGGAAGGTCATTCGCATGATGGCGCATGAGGTCAACAATTCAATTGGTCCCATCAATTCAATTTTGGGCAGTTTGGAGAGTTATCAACCCCATCTGCCCAGGGACGAACAAGAGAATTACCTGGAAGTGCTGAAAATTGCCCAGGATCGCAATCAGAAACTGAATCATTTCATGCGGAATTTTGCGGATGTCGTCCGCCTGCCCCAGCCCCAATTGAATCCGGTGGAGGTGTTGCCCATGCTAGAAAAGCTCGTCCAACTGATGTCCCACCAAACGGAGGGGAAACGGATTCACTTTCGGATTCATGCCCCGGAAGCGGCGGTTGTGGTTCCGATGGACATTCGGCAGATGGAGCAGGTCTTAATCAATGTGCTCCGCAATGCGATGGATGCGATCGAAACCGAAGGAAACATTACCCTCCAGCTATCAGATTCCCCTTTTGACCTGAAGATCATTGACGATGGAAGTGGGATTTCCGCTTCGGCTCAGGAGCAGGTGTTTTCTCCTTTTTTCAGTACCAAACCCCATGGCCAAGGAGTAGGCTTGACCCTCAGTCGGGAGATCCTGCTCAATCATGGCTGGGAATTTTCTTTGAGCACCGAAAAGCCTGGCAGAACCGTTTTCTCCATCTTCCAACCGAGCTTTTGATTCTGCCCCCAGCCCGCTACCTTTGTAGCATGAAAACAAAAGCTCCGATCATACTGGGATCCCAGTCCCCCCGTCGTCAGGACCTCCTCAAGGCTGCTGGATTTGATTTTGAAGTGGTGGTTCGGCCCGTATCTGAAGATTATATGGAAGGCTTGCATCCCAGAGCCATCGCCGTCATGATCTCGGAGAACAAAGCCAAAGCTTTTGATGATCTGGCCAAAGACAACATTGTCATCACGGCAGATACCCTGGTATTTCTGGAAGATGACATCTTGGGAAAACCCAAGGACGAAGCAGAAGCCATTGAGATGCTCCAGAAGCTCTCCGGGCAGACGCATACGGTCATTTCCGGCGTTACGCTTTTCTACAAAGGCCGCTTTCGCTCTTTCTCCGAAGAGACCCAGGTAACCTTCCGCAGCCTTAAAGCCAACGAAATCGAACATTATCTGAACAACTTTCAGCCCCTCGACAAGGCAGGTTCCTACGGCATCCAGGATTGGATCGGGATGATCGGCATCACCCGCATCGAAGGCGATTACTACAATGTGATGGGCTTGCCCGTCGCGAAGCTGTACACCGAATTGATGGCGTTGTAAGCAGGATTCATGCTCTCCGTTTACAAAGACGAATACTTCATGCAACAGGCCTTGCTAGAGGCCGAAAAAGCCTTTGAAAAAGGCGAAGTACCCATTGGAGCCGTGGTAGTCGCCAAACATCGCATCATCGGAAGAGGGCACAACCTCACCGAACAATTGCAGGACCCCACCGCCCATGCCGAGATGATGGCCATCACCGCCGCCTGTGACTATTTGGGCCACAAATACCTGGCGGATTGCACCCTATTCGTGACCATTGAGCCTTGTGCGATGTGCGCAGGAGCCATTCGCTGGTCCCAGGTTTCCCGTCTGGTATATGGCGCCTCCGAGCCCAAGACCGGCTTCTCGCGCCACGAACCGACCCTGCTCCATCCCAAAACCACCACCAGCCACGGCCTACTCGAAACCGAAGCCGCCGACCTCATGCGTCGCTTTTTTCAAGCGAAAAGAAATCAACTGTAGCGCGAAGTTGTCCTTCGCAAGTGATTGCTGTCCGAATGCAATTTGGACCTAGCTCGATCTCGCGCATTTGCAACGCGTGAGGCGGAAGTGGCAGAGTTTGTAACTCGGAAAGGGGTAGGGAGGGCAGTTGCCACCAAGCAAGTTGGTCCGAATGCGATTCGGACCTACAGATCGGTTGAGGCGGAAGTGGCAGAGTTTGTAACTCGGAAAGGGGTAGGGAGGGCAGTTGCCACTAAGCAAGTTTGTCCGAATGCAATTCGGACCTAGCTCGCTCTCGCGGGTTTGCAACGCGTGAGGCGGAAGTGGCAGAGTTTGTAACTCGGAAAGGGATAGGGAGGGCAGTTGCCACCAAGCAAGCTTGTCCGAATACAATTCGGACCTATAGATCGGTTCGGGGGTTGGGATTCTCCTTGATGGACTCAATGTTGCCGTCGCGGAGGCGGACGATGCTGTGGGCATACTGGGCGATGTCTTCTTCGTGGGTCACCAAAATGATGGTGTTGCCTGCGGCGTGGAGGTCTTGAAACAGCGCCATGATCTCATAGGAGGTCTTGGTATCCAAGTTCCCCGTCGGTTCATCTGCCAGGATGATAGAAGGGTCGTTGACCAATGCCCGGGCCACGGCAACGCGCTGACGCTGTCCACCGGAGAGCTCATTGGGTTTGTGATGAACCCGATCGCCCAAGCCAACATTTTCCAGGACTTGCTGCGCTTTGTCATGGCGTTGCCCTTTGCTGAGGCCTGCATACACCAGCGGCAGAGCTACATTGTCAAGGGCCGTAGATCGACTGAGGAGGTTGAAGGTCTGAAAGACAAAGCCAATTTCCTTATTGCGGATGTACGCCAGATCGGCGTCCGCCATGTTGCTGACATTGGTCCCATTCAACAAATAATCTCCCCCACTAGGCGTGTCCAAGCAGCCCAAGACATTCATCAGAGTAGATTTTCCTGAGCCAGACGGTCCCATGATGGCGACATATTGATTGGGAAAAATCTCCAGACTCACATCTCGAAGGGCATGTATCTGAACGCTGCCCATTTGATAGGTCTTACGAATGTGGGAGAGGTCAATGATGGGGTCCATGGAGATTCAGCTATTTGTAATCGTAAGCGAAGATCACCAGAATGTAACAAAAATCCCGCAGGGAGCGTGCGAAATTTTGGGAAATGGGATGGTTCTGCTAGTTTTGTCTAGGTCATCAGCGGCCATCAACCACTCGGAATGCGCGTTATCCACAGCTTGGTAGGGCTAATGTTGTGCTTCTTTCTGCTTCTTGCTTGTCAAGAAGATTACCAGGAAACGGCTCCTTTCCCCCAAATTCAAGACACCACTTTTCTAGAGGTAGACAATTGGTATTACCTCGGACAAGACCCCCTCGAAGTGGGGAACGCCTTGGCATTTCCCTTTGCCTACGAAATTTTTGAAGAAGAATTTGAAGGTTATCTGCTTTCTACCCCTACTCGGGTGTATCAGATCGCTTCAGGCCAGGACCTCGATCAGCGGATCACCCTCTTGGATACCGAGAGTCAGCCGGGCGATACCTTGTCCAAACGTTCCTCTCTGCAGTATCATTTGCTGATTGATAAGCAGCGTTCTACTTCTGGTAATTCGGATGTGTACTTCATCCTGCGTCGCTCTCGAATTGGGATCAAAACCCAACGGGAACGCTCTTTGTGGGTAATTTCACCTGAAGAAGGCATCCTTGCGGTAGCCAAATATGACATCGACCCACTCGTGGGGCAGGTGACCATGGATATGCTGGGAGACTATGCCTATTTCCGGGGGGAAGAATTGATTGACTTGATCAAGTATTATGACAATCACATTACCTGGCTGATCGACCGGGAAAGAGAAATCATCTACGAATTCCACAAACTGCGGGCTACCTTAAAAAGTCGGAATTTTAAGCAAGGCGAGGATTTGTTCGAATACCAATTCAATCAGACCCGCACCCAAGATTGGGTAGATTTTCGCCTCAAATTGGAGCGGGACCAAGTACGTCTCACTGCCGGGGATTCCTGTTTTTTCTTTACCGACCAATTGGAATTGATCCGCTCAGGAATTTGCGACTGAAAAAACAACGTATTGGGATTGGATTAGCTCAACGTTCCAGCATCCTTGGAGAATAGATCCCTTGATCCCATTGTCTCGGAGCAAGCAACTCCCGCTGGGGAATCCACTCGTGTGCGCCACTGGTTTGGATCAAGGCATGATCAAACAAAATGGAGCGATCAGGGAATCCCAATTCCTGTTGGAAAAATGAATCAGACAAGGATTCGATGCGAAGTGCTTCCAGGGGACTGGCCTCTGGC
>JBCCCJ010000264.1:0-6894 GCA_039033615.1 Bacteroidota bacterium | reverse complement strand
CCCGCGAAGACAAGATCGACAACCCTGCGTCAGTCGGACTCGTCGAACTTGTGAGTGACCCGGGCGGTCCACAGAAAATGGCACCCCAGACGTATTTGACGATGGGCAACTGGTTTCGCTCCGTTTTGGGACCAATCAGGGCAACCTGCCATCCAACGAGGTGTTTTCGTTAGCCAAAGACAAGGATGGCTTCGTGTGGGTCGGTACGGCAAAAGGAGTAACGGTATTTTTTGATCCGTTCAGCATTTCTCAGGGGCAAATCGTGGACGCCAGCCCTCCGGTATTTGACCGAACGGCTTTGCTGAAAAATTCGACGGTTACGGCCATTGCGGTAGACGGAGGCAATCGAAAGTGGCTGGGGACAGAAGACGGAATCTTTTTGGTCTCCGAAAATGGGGATGAATTGATTGAACAATTCACCGAAGAAAACAGCCCCCTTCTTTCCAATCGAATCAATGACATCTCCATAGACGAAACGACCGGTCTGATTTTCATTGCGACGGACAAAGGCTTGATGAGCTTTCAAGGGGATGCGGTGGAAGGCGAGGAACGCTGTACCGATGTCCTGGTGTACCCCAATCCCGTATTCACGGACTTTCAGGGGCAAATCACCATTCGGGGAACGACTGCCGAATCCAAGGTGAAAATCACCACTGTATCTGGCGCTTTGGTGAAAGAGGTCGATTCCCTGGGAGGCGTTGCCACTTGGGATGGCCGGGACGTGTACGGACAACAAGTTCGTTCGGGGGTGTATTTGGCGTTGATCGCAGATCGAAATGGAGAAAATGCTTGCATTGGAAAGTTCACGGTAATTGCGCGTTGATTTGGTATTTTTTGAACCAAAATAGCGGTCGCGGGTTCTATCCTTTACAAGTCCTACGCTCATGTTGCGACCCATTCAAACTTCGAATAACGGAACCTGCTATCTCAGTTTCCAGCCTGAAGAGATTGCGCCTTTCCTGATGTTGGAAAGTAGCAAGGTGAAAGTGTCTCTCAACGGGGAGGAAAGCTTCCATGCGGCCTTGATGCCCAAGCGAAGTGGAGAGTATTTCATCACAATCGGCAAACGAATCTGGGCTCCACTGCGCTTAACGGATGGGGATTTGGTAGAAGTCCACTTGGCAGTAGATGATGAGTCCTATCAAGTCGAAGCGCCTGCCGCCCTGATGGAAGTCCTGAATACGGACCCGGAAGCGCAAACCATATTTGAGCAACTGAGCCCCAGCAGACAACGCTCCCTGATATATTTGATTCAAGGAGTTCATTCCCTAGACAAACAAATCAAACGGGCATTGCGAATTGCAAAGAGCCTCAAAATGGGCATCTCCCATCCAGAGGAAGTCCTGAAAGCTTGAATTTCCTTATTTTTGTTCCATGAAATTGATTTACCTCTCAGAAGCCAACTTGCGTGATCGCCTATTCATCAAAGACTTTGTCTTCAACTACAAAAGTCAAGAGAAGGCCCTGGTATTTCACGCGCCCTTTGGTGGGACGGTACGGGATACCCGCTTTGTGACCAAGCGGATCTCTTCTTTGTTGAGCGAGGCGATGGTGTATAACAATGCCTTTTCTGCGGATCAACGCAATTTCTTTTCTTTTGCTCCTAACGGGGAACTCCAAATCAATCGCGAAGCCATCGAGAAATTACTCTGGCCCATCCAGCAATTGTTGTTTGGTCCAGTGATGACGAAAGAGGGAGAAGCGCAATTGGTCAATCCGCTGGAGCTGTTACAACTCGCTCGGCATACCTTCGAGGTGGAGGAAGTCACGCTGTTTCCTGACAATCCGATGTCTCCTTTGGGAAGCGCTCGGCCCTTGATTGATTCGGAAGCGGAACGAGATCGCCTGATCGGGATATACGAAGAAGAGAGCCCCAGCCTGAATTTGGCTCATCAATTGCGTCCGGCACGAGTCTGCCTACCAGCCAATTATGCGCAGGAAGTGACTAACGCTTGACCTGCCAAAGAAACATCACCAGGAAAATCAGGGCAAAAGCTCCGTGGATGGCAACCACTACGAGAGAAGTCAGGCCATCGAATACATTGAATAGGTGGGCGATGGTCAATCCCAAGTGAAAAGCTGCCAGCGTGCCCATGCCGACGAAGCGAACTTCAGGCGTAATGGGGCGCATCGCCATCAATCCACTGAGCGCAGCAATCGACAGACTGGCAAAACCGAAATTCCTGGCAAGGCCATACGCCAAGTCGCGAGCATCCCCTGCTGCTGCAATATCGGGCCAGAAAATGGCTGGAACGAATACCATTATCACGCCCAATCCAAGGACCGCAACGGTGTTGAGGAGAAGCAGGAGTTTCATAGGGTAGGGGAGATTTGTTTGGCCTGGGTAATGGCTTTGGTGAACCACAAAAATTCTTTCAGAAAGAGGTGAGCACCTTTCTGGGCTGAGGGATCGGTCAGGTTTCCTGTAGGATCAAATACTTCTTGAATATGAGGGACCACCCACCTCTTCGGGATGGGAAAGGCTCCCAGTGACAAGATCAATTGCTGCATGTGAATGGAGCCATTGATGCCGCCAAATTTTCCGGTACTGGTGCTGACCACGCCCATGGGTTTGTGTTGGAACTCTTGCCAGTAGTGATCCAGGGCATTTTTGAGGACGCCGATATAGCTCCCATGATATTCCGGGGATATCAACAAGATCCCGTCCGCCTGTTGGAGGGCGTCTCCGAACTGCACCAAAGATTCTGGGGGCGGATCTTGTTTGGCCCAACAGTCTGATAATAAAGGCAGATCATATTCCTTCAAGTCCAGCAGGTTGGGAGAGACCCCTTCCTCCGCCTGCAAAAGACGAACCAGGTAGTTGTCAACCAGATGACTTTTGCGCCCGGTACGTACACTGCCCAGAATGATGGCGATCTTCATACTGCAACCTACGATTATTCAAGGAGAACTTGGCTACTCCCCGGATTATTCCTACATTTGCAATCCGTTTTACTGAAATGAAAGCAAGGAGATGAAGCGAACCTTTCAACCAAGCAATCGCAAGCGTCGCAACAAACATGGCTTCCGTTCCCGTATGGCCGATCCAGGTGGGCGTAAAGTCATTGCCTCTCGCCGTGCCAAAGGTCGCCACAAGCTGACCGTCAGCGATGAAGGCCGACACAAGATCAACAAATGATGACGAAGGTCCTCACAGGACTCGTCTGACTTTCCCGAAATCAGAACGCCTTTGTCAAAGAAGAGCGTTTGATCATCTATTTGAGCACCGCAATTCATTTCGAATGGGCGTGCTCACTTTTTTTTACGCCAAACATTGTCCCGCCGAATGGATAAAAGCTCCCCTTTCGGTGGCATTTTCTGCACCCAAGCGCGGCTTTAAGCGGGCGGTAGATCGCAATTTGCTGAAGCGCCGCATGAAAGAAGCATACCGGCTTCACAAAGCTCCCTTGTACCATCTGGTGCAACAAGAAGAGCTTTCCCTCGTTTTACTCGTCAAATTTCATGGCCGTCGCATCGGTTCTTATCATCGGATTGAGCGAGACCTGAGACGCGGACTTGACAAATTAGCAAGGAATCTTGCCCCAGACAGTGAGACCTAGGCAGCCCCTTTCCCAGATATTACGTACCTTCAGGAAAGAAAAAGTGGCTTCCCCTGAGAATTGTAACATGCAATTGGATACACTTGGTCCGTGGATGATTACGCTGTAGGAGATCGCCAGTTTTTCGATCAACATTGTCTGACCTTTGCCGTTGTTTTACAGTACTCGGTGAGGATTTATGTATGGATTTATGAAGGTAAGAACGCTTTTTACAGGCCTGTTGCTGGTTTCGCTCTTTTTCAGTTTTGGCTTCGTTACCCACCTGTCAGACGACTATTACGAGATTTCCAAGAATCTAGACATTTTTGGAAGGCTCTACAAAGAGATCAATACCCTCTATGTGGAGGACACAGATCCAGAGGGGTTGATGCGGGTCGGAATCGACGCTATGCTGGAGTCCCTGGATCCCTACACCAACTACATCAGTGAAGATGATGTAGAGGATGTTCGTTTCATGAGCACAGGTCAGTACGGAGGAATCGGGGCATTGATCGGCAAGCAAGACACGCAATTGATGATCCTGGAGCCATATCAGGGCTATCCGGCAGATCAAGCTGGTCTCAAGGCGGGGGATGTGCTCAAACAGGTAGATGGGAAGGAAGTGACCGAGGACATGCAGGTCGCAGATGTCCGAAATCTATTGCGGGGAGAGAAAGGCGGCAAAGTCCAAATGACCGTAGATCGACCCGGACAAGCAACGCCCATCACGGTAGAGCTGATTCGCGATCGGATCAAAATCAAGAACGTACCCTACGCTGGCCTCGTCAATGAGGAAGTGGGATACATCGCCTTGTCAGGCTTCACCCAGGATGCTGGGAAGGAAGTAAGAGCCGCTTTGGAGCGGATGAAAAAAGAGTCTGCGGCCTTGAAAGGGGTCATTCTGGATTTGCGAAGCAATCCCGGTGGTCGCCTGGATGAATCAGTAAAGGTCGCCAATACCTTCCTGCCACAACGCGAGGTGGTGGTCGAAACCCGGGGGCGAAGCGAAAATACTTCCCGAACGCACAAGGCCACCCAGCCTCCAGTAGACATCGAAATTCCTTTGGTCGTCCTGGTCAACAATCGGAGTGCCAGTGCTGCGGAAATCGTGGCTGGTGCGGTGCAGGACCTGGACCGAGGCATCATCCTGGGACAGCGCAGCTTTGGGAAGGGCCTGGTACAAAACATTCGCCCTCTCAGCTACAATACCCAGCTCAAAATCACCACCGCCAAATACTATACCCCCAGCGGCCGCTGCATTCAAGCCATCAACTATGCCGAGCGCAACGAAGATGGCAGTGTCTCCCGGATACCAGATAGCCTCATGACGGCCTTTCGGACCCGTGGAGGACGGACGGTATATGATGGGGGAGGAATCGCTCCAGATGTGGAAATGGCGCCTCGACGGTTGCACCCGATCAGCCAAGCCTTGATCGATCAGGGACTGATCTTTGATTTTGCGACTCAGTTCACCAACAAAACCCCAGTTATCCCCGGCCCTCGGAAGTTTGAGATCAGCCAGACCATCTATGATGCCTTCCTGGCCTTTGTGAATCAGCAAACGTTCACCTACGAAACCAGGGCCGATTATGAGTTGGACAAACTCCGAAAGATTGTCGATGCGGAAGCTTACACCGCTTCCCTCAATAAAAGTCTGGAGGCCCTCGAACAAGAACTGGATCAGCAAAAAGACCTCGACTTGAACAAACACCAAGAAGAGATTTCCATTCTGCTCAAAGCGGAGATCGTCAAGCGCTATTTTTACCAAGAAGGCCTCACTCAGGCCAGTTTCGATCAGGACGGAGAAATCCTGCGTGCGATCGAATTGCTGACAGAGGGAGAAGAGTACCAAAAATTGCTGAAAGGAGAGATCTGATTGCTCTTTTTGAATAGCTATCCACCGGAGGAACCCTGTTTCTCCGGTTTTTCTTTTTCCCCGCAAACCTCTCTACCTTTGGTCAGTTGGTAAGGTCAAAGAACAAACAATGAAACGAGTTTGGGGCGTATTATGGGTAGGCATGCTACTGGCCTTGCCTCTTCAGGCTGCTGATTGTGATTGCGAAACGGTAGAGGTGGCAGATGCAGTGGCCAGGGCGGATATCGTCTTTTCTGGAACCTGCATTTTCGTGAATACCAATTGGGTTTCCGGCGGCATGAAGTATACCTTTTCCGTGGACAACAATTGGAAAGGAGGAACAGATAGCTTATTCATCGTCCATTCTGCCTTTGAGAAAGATTGCGGATATAAGTTCGAGGAAGGAGAAGCCTATCTGGTATTTGTCCGAAAGAAATTTTCTCCTAAAACCGATCAATGCTTGGGAAATCGCCTGCTTTCCACGGCAGATCTCAGCCAATTGGGTACGCCCACCAGCCCTCGCACCTCTAGTCTGATGATGCCCATGATCTGGACGATCGGCCTATTGGGGGTAGGAGCGATGCTTTTCATTGGGTTTGTTTTATTCCGCAGTCGCCGTAACAGTGCCCGCCAACAATTGCCTAAATCCTATTAGTATATGTCTGATCCCGCAGCTTCTGTACGCATTGAATCCGGTTGGAAAGAAGCCCTCAAATCTGAATGGGGGAAAGCTTATTTTCAGCAATTGAAAGCCTTTTTGGTCCAGGAAAAAAAGAGTGGTGTGGTGGTATATCCGCCCGCAAAGCTCATTTTCAATGCCTTTGATTCAACTCCATTTGAGGAAGTCAAAGTGGTGATTCTCGGCCAAGACCCCTACCACGGACCTGGGCAAGCCCACGGGTTGAGCTTTTCGGTGCCTCATGGCGTACGAACCCCGGCTTCCTTGCGTCGGATTTATCAGGAACTACAGGAAGACGTGGGCATTCAAATTCCCAACCACGGGAATCTGGAAAAATGGGCGCAGCAGGGAGTCCTGATGCTGAACTCCATGCTGACCGTGCGGGCAGGTCAGGCTGGCTCCCATCAGCGCAAAGGCTGGGAAACCTTTACTACCGCCGCCATTCAGGCCCTCAATGATCAAAAAGAGGGGATCGTCTTCCTGCTCTGGGGCAACTACGCCAAACAAAAAGGCGCGCTCATCGACCGCAGCAAACATCACATATTGACCGCAGCTCACCCCTCTCCGTTGGCCCGAACCGGATTCTTTGGCTGCAAGCATTTTTCCCAGGCCAATCAGTTCCTGCAACAACAAGGCAAGACGCCTATTGACTGGCAGGTGTGATCAAGGTTCACATTTTCTGGGACCAGATTTCAAGGTTCAGGTTTCAAAATAAATTTGCGTGAGTCCTTCGGATTTTTGAAATTTCCCTGTTCCCTGTTCCCTGTTCCCTGTTCCCTGTTCCCTGTTCCCTGTTCCCTGTTCCCTGTTCCCTGTTCCCT
>JBCCCJ010000263.1:0-6897 GCA_039033615.1 Bacteroidota bacterium | reverse complement strand
TGGCCCGCCAACCAGTCGGTGTTTTGCTTCAAGTCTAGGGCCCCTTCCCCAGACTTGAATGGGACCTGAAACGAAATAACCGCGCGAAAAGAGGAAGTTATTTTTCAAGTATCACTAAATGCTGTGCTAGTCAACTACCATGAGTCTCCTATCATCCGCGAGAAATAATTTCGCGAGCCCAAATATAGAACCTATGTTGCGCATATTATTTCTGCTCCTCCTTCCCCTGCTCCTCGCTTGCGATCCAACTCAAGGCGCGCGCTACAAGGAAATGCAAGCGGCCCAGGCCCAACAAAGTCAGGCCATTCCGGTCAATCCCAACGAGGAATACGTGATGATTACCACCATCGTCAGCTTTCCGATGTACGTCAACCACGATCAGGCGGCCTTCAAAAAATGGGGGAGACAGCGAGGCGTACGGACCACCATCATGGGGCCATCGGAATGGGATGTCGCCAGACAGATCTCGGTGATCGAGCAGGTGATTCCCTCTCGTCCGGCGGGTCTGCTCATCAACGGGACCGATCCTGCCATTGCTGGAGCGATCAACAAAGCTGTCGAAGCGGGCATTCCGACGGTGGTCTATGATTCCGACATTCCCATGAGCAAGCGACATGCATTCTTGGGGACCGACTGGTACGAAATCGGTCGGCTGCAAGGAGAGGCCATGGTGGAATTGATCGATGGCAAAGGCAAAATTGCCTACATGGGCATCGTCGGCCTGACCAATATGGAAAGTGGGTTTCAGGGCTTGCTGGACGTGGTCAATCAATACCCGGAGATCGAAGTGGTTGGCAAATACGACGACAAAGGCAATGTCGAAGAAGCGGCCCGGATTGCCTCCGATTTGCTCAGCGCTCACCCGGACTTGGCGGGAATCTGTGGCTTTGATGCGATGAGCGGCCCTGGCATCGGTCTGGCGATCAAGGAAGCCAGCAAAATCGGTCGAGTCAAGGTCACGACCGTAGATTGGGAACCCGAGCACCTTCGACTGGTAAAAGAAGGGGTGCTACATTTGCTGGTAGGGCAAAAGCGGGAGTTGTTTACCTGGTACGGGGCGCAATTTCTCTACGACATGGTCCACCAAACCAATCAACTTTCGACTGACGACGAGCGCGCCGACATCACCAGCATTCCCGCCCAAGTCAATACCGGTCTGCTGACGATTGATGCAAGCAATATTCATTTGTTCCTGGAGAAAGAATGAGGGGAAATATACTACTGGAAAAAAATCCCTGTTTTGGTGAGTATTGGCGGAGCCTTCACCACGAAGGCGGGTTGGGCACGAAGCCCGAGGAAGGGGGCCGGACTGAGTACTGGGCTGGGGCTTCGACGGTTTCTTGCCTACTTCTTTGCCGCCAAAGAAGTAGGTCCGTTGAGCTTGCGAAATCCCGCTTGCGGGAAAGGCGACACCTAGGCTGGACAACAGAAGCACAAGATTCCTGAAAGAACGAGGGAAAGACTCCCTATTTATTGGTTCCCAACTTGATTCCTTCGTAAATAATCAACAATTTCCTTCCTGGAAGTTTTGGGAACACGGAAACATTTTCCTGCTGTTGACTCGGCCCGGTATTTGCACCTTGCTACTGGGTAGCGTTTCCTCTGTTCTCGGAACGATTCTACCCATTTCATTCATACAGAACGTTACCTGATTCATGAATTCATCCTCCCATTCTACACAACTCTCCTTCCTCGAATCCCTCATTCAGCAAAGTCCAGAGCAACTCGATCTCACCAACGAAGCCCACGCCCAATTGGTGGACGAAATGGTGGATCGCCTCTTGGCCGAAGGGCTCAGTTTACCGGAAATCGAAGCCCTCGAATCTCAATTGATTGCCGAAAGTGGCCGCAAGCATATTTTCCTGCTTCTGGCCATGAAGGTCGCCAAGTCCTATTTGCTAGCCAAAGGCGTAGATGCGCCCCTTTCGATCTCGGTGGTATTTGCCGTGTACAAAGAGCATAACCGGATTCGTCCCAATAGCGAACATCCCCACGGCGAGAATTTCCTGGTCAAGAAGGTTCAACAACTTGATCGACTGTTCGCAGCCAACCCCCACGTGAAATGGGAAATTGTGGTCGTAGATGATGGATGTCCGGAAGGTAGTGGCAAGATTGCCCAAGAAATCATTGCTCAGCAAGGCTTTGAAGATCGGGCTCGGGTGTTGTTCCTGGCAGACGCCATCGAGCAGCAACTCCCCCCTGCCAATACATTGGCCTCCACCAAGGATAGCATGAAGGGAGGCTCTATTGTCTATGGCATGTGGGATGCAGTCCAGCAAGGCCAAGGCGATAATCAGGTAGTGATCTTCACCGATGCGGATTTGTCTACCCACTTGGGACAAGTGATGTTGCTGGCCGAGCCCCTTCGCAAGGGAGAAAAGCAAGTCGCCATCGGCTCCCGCCGGGAACCCCATTCAGTGGTCATCAAGAAGGGTAGCCGCAACAACCGAGGTAAGCTATTCATCTACCTGTGGAAGCGCTTGATTCCCAATTTGGGGGAAATCATCGACACCCAGTGCGGATTCAAAGCTTTTCGGGCAGATCTGCTCTCTCATTTGATTGAGGACATGATCGAGAAAAAATTTGCCTTTGACATCGAATTGTTGGTCAAAGCAGAATTGAAGCAACCTCAGTCGGTGGTCAAAATTCCGATTGCCTGGATCGACAGCGAAGCAGCTTCTACCACCACTGATCTTCAGCCCTACTTGCCGATGCTCCAATCTATCGTGAAAATGAGCCGAAAATACTTCCCAGAGAAGCAGGATGCGAGCGAATTTGCCGATATGATCGAAGGCTGGGAAGAAGCCAATTTTCAAGCCGTCCTGGAAAATATTCCGGCAGGAATTGTGAGCCGCGAACCCATTGAGTTCATCGAATTCAATGGCGTCAGTGCAGCCGAGATCGCAGGTTGATCGGTACTCCTCTGTTCAATAGACAAAACTCCCCGAAAAGCCAGTTGCTTTTCGGGGAGTTTCCTTTGATAGAGGGATCAATTTGAGGATTATTCTTGCCGCAAAACCAATACCCAGTCATTGCCTCGCTCTGGTTCTCCCGGAGGATCAAAGGTCCAGAACAATGCGCTTTCCTCCCCTTTTGCCAGCAGTTCCTTTCCCGTACGGGGATTGAGCCAATTCGCCTGAAATGATGGAAATTGGATCGCCTCAGCATGAAGACGAATGATCTTGCCTGTCGGTGCATAGACAAGATGGTAGCCATCGCCCCGGCACGCAATCATTTTGCCCATCGGATCATGGGGATTTTCCGCCACAATCATCAGGTCAGGCTTTCGACTAGGCCCATCCACAGACTCCATCAGGTCGCGCAGATGCTGCATTTGATGTCCACCTGGCAGGTCGAGCGCGTCCTCCCATTCAATCTCCAAGTTCAGGCTCAGAGGCGGATTCTTATTCACAGCTTTGTGCATCATCCAGACCTCGTGGGCACCGTAGGTGTGACCCGCAGCACCGCCAAATACCGACCAATACGCCGCTTGGCGCGCATCGAAGGCGTCAAAACGTCCATTGGAAACCTTGGCCCAGTCGTAATTGATCGGCAGGTTTTCGTACAAAGGTTCACTGTTCAAAAAGGGCGTCTCATGGGTCTTTTGCCATTCGGCCCAGGCCGCTAAATAGGCGCGGTCGTTGTTGCGCTTTTCGTGATAAGAGCCCCAGGTGTGGAAGTCGATCCAGTCATCTTCGGCAAACCAATTGGCCGAGGAAGCAAAACAGTGATAGGTCATGCTGGTCTGGTCAAAGTCGGCTTTTCCATCTTGCTTACTTTGGCCATTGATGGCATCAGTGATCCCTTCGGCCATGCTCCGCCAAATCTCTACCCCCTGCGGCTGTTCGTCGGGTAGGCGATCTCCCCCCAGCATCCAGACAATGTGGTCGTTGTAGTCCGCCAGCCATTCCCCGATGTAATGACCATACTGATAGCCTTCCTCTGGGGTAGAAATGACCCGATTTCGTTTGCGAGGGGTGACATATTCGCCCCAACACGGCAGTACCGCCACGATCAGGTCTTGTTCCACCGCCAATGCTACCAAGTACCGAACGTGATCCCAGTAATCGTAGGCGTTTGCATCCGTGGGATCAGTTCCCGGCGTTTGGGCCAGTTGGTTGATGTCTTTCTCCACCAGGGGAAAATCGCCATACGCATTGGGCACTTCAAAGGCTTGCAATTCATGCAGCACCACCGCTTGGATGACGTTGAAGCCTTGTGATTTTCGTTTGACGAAATAGCGAGCCGCCTCCTCCCGATCCAGGCGATGGAACAATTCCCAGCTGGTATCTCCCATCCAAAAGAAAGGCTTCCCCTCCCGATCCAGGAGCATGCGGTGCGCTGGAGAGGTTTGAAGAGGCTGGGCCACACCACTTATCCCCAGACAACAAATGAGCAAAACAACAAAGCTTCGTATGAGCTGCATAGCTGATGCTTTTGCTAGGCTTTCGATTAGTTGTAAGAACATCAACAAGACAGGCAAGGGACTGACGAAATGTAATTGCGCACAACCTCCCTACTGAACCCTGCCCTCATCCCTCCACCGGATCTTGCGCCTCCGTTTTCAGTTCTTCCAATCGCTGCTTCAGACTCGCGGTGATTTCCTCATAACCTTCCTGCCCGTAAAGATTGGTCATTTCTTTGGGATCGGTTTGGAGGTCGTAGAGTTCCCAGGCGTCGAGTTCGTAGAAGCGGATCAACTTATAGCGCTCCGTGCGGACGCCATAGTGTTTGTTGACCATGTGAACAGCGGGATATTCGTGGTAGTGATAGTACACCGCGTCCCGCCAATCATTGGGGGTTTCTCCCTTCAGCAAAGGAAGAATGCTACGCCCTTGCATCTCCGCAGGAATATTCGCTCCGGCGATGTCCAAAAAGGTCTCCGCATAATCGAGGTTTTGCACCAAATCGGTGTTTTCAGTGCCCGCTTCAATCACGCCCGGCCAGCGAGCGATAAAGGGCATGTGCAAGGACTCTTCGTACATCCACCGTTTGTCATACCAGCCATGTTCGCCCAGATAAAAGCCTTGATCGGAGGAATAAATCACCAGGGTATTCTCAGCCATGCCGCTTTCGTCCAAATAATCCAGCAAGCGACCAATGTTGTCATCCAAGGAAGCAATCGTTCCCAGATAATCCTCCATATAGCGCTGATACTTCCAGCGGGTGAGGTCATCGCCAGAGAGATTGGCCTGCTGGAAGGACTCAATTTTGGGATCATACACCGAATCCCAATCCGCTAGCTGCTCCTCGGTCATGCGGGCCCGCAGGAAAAAAGGTGCCCGGTGCAACCAGCTATCAATCGAACTATCCGCCAAAGTGTGGATTTTGTTGTCGTACTGGATGTGCATGTGCTCGGCCAAGCTCATTTCAGCCATCGAAGCGGCAGGACTGCGCCCTTCGTGCGTATCAAAGAGGTTGTCCGGTTCGGGAAATTTGGTGTCGTCATACATGCCGAGGTGGGCAGGACTCGGAGACCATTCCCGGTGAGGAGCCTTGTGTTGGGTCATCAGGAGAAATGGCTGGTCGCTGTCCTCGCGTTCCTTCAGCCAGTTGATAGACAGGTCCGTAACGATGTCGGTGACGTAACCCTCGATCTGCTCCTTGCCCTCCGGGGTGCGAAAGTCGGGATTGTAATAATGCCCCTGTCCTGGCAGTACTCGCCAGTAGTCAAAGCCTACGGGTTCCGATTTCAAGTGCCATTTGCCGATCATGGCCGTTTCATAGTTGGCTTTTTGCAAGAGCTTGGGGAAGGTTACCTGAGAAGAATCAAACTCCAGTCGATTGTCCAGCACTCCATTGAGGTGGGAATGCTTCCCCGTCTGGATCACCGCTCGGCTTGGCGCGCAGATGGAATTGGTCACCATCGCATGGCGAAAGAGCATGCCTTGCTGGGCGAGGCGGTCGATATTGGGGGTTTCATTTCGGGTAGCCCCATAGGCGCTGATGGCGTCCAAGGCGTGGTCATCCGAGAAGATGAAAATGATGTTGGGACGCTGGGGAGCGGAAGTTTCCTCCGTCTCGCCAGATTGGCAAGCCGGGAGAAAAAACACCAGACTCAGAAAAAGAGAGAAGAAGCTAGTTCGTGTCATGAGATCAACGTGAAAAAGTTTGTGAGGAAGGAGCGTTGACAAGGGTGCGTCCCTTGGCAACGTTGCTACGCCTTACTGGCAACCCGCCATCAATGCGGGCCGCACCACTTCGGTCCAGAGCGCGTAGCCTGTGGGGTTCATGTGCAGGCTATCCTGAATGAAAATATCCGACCGGATCTGGGTTTCAGATTCCATCATCACCGAAGCCACATCCAGGAAAAAAAGTCCTTCGGTTTGCGCCGCGAATTGACGAATGAGGGCATTGGTTCGCTGAGCCTTGGGTAGGAGTTCTTTGCGACGAATCGAAGGCTTCACCGCCAGAAAATAGGTCTGGCTACCGGGAATCGCCTTCTCTGCTTGCTCCAAATAGACTTGGAGGTTCGCCAGCACATCCTCCGGCTGCATGCTGTCCGCCGCAATGTCATTGTCGCCCTCGTACAGCACCACGCAGCGCGGCTCATACGCAAAGATGATCCGATCCGCATAATGCAGCAACTCCGGAAAAGTCGAGCCGCCAAAGCCTCGATTCAGCACCGGCAGGGGCGCAAGGTCCTCCGCCAGCGTTTTCCACATGCGCACACTGCTGCTGCCCGCGAAGACCACCCCACCTTTGGGAGGCGCATCGACCGAATCCCCTTGCTCATACGCCACGATGGCAGGTTCAAAGCGGTCAATGGGAGAGATTTTGGGGGCCGGAGCTTCTGAGACCGTTTCAGGCCGAATGTCACAACTACAGCACAGTTGCTATACTGTTTTTTAAGATTAATTAAATGCTTATGACACAGCGATAACGAGATTTTTGTGT
>JBCCCJ010000262.1:0-6919 GCA_039033615.1 Bacteroidota bacterium | reverse complement strand
TTTTGATAAAAAAAGGTTCAAAAAATGAAAACGACCCCTGATCCAGAGATCAGAGGTCATATCATTTGGGTCAATTAAAGACCGGGAATTAACTAGATATTAGGCTGACTGCCTGAGTATTATCTTTTGGATTTCGGTCGATCAATTTGTTGATAGGATCAATGCCCGCCTTGCTGGGTTCCTGATCTACTTCAATCAAAATTTGTGTTTCTTTTTGAGAAAATTGGTGCTTTTCCAGGTATAAGAGCGTGTCTTTGCCAGCGGATGTTTCACCATAAATACCCACGTCGATCCAATCCTGGTGTGGGATTTCGGTCTCGATGCCCAGGCTATCTGCTCGGAACTTGACCACGTCCAACTCCAGGCTTACCTGATAGGCACCATTCGCCAATTGCGTGGCCTCGGCAGTGGTGACCCGATTTTCGTAGAGCGTGATGGTCTCAAACATATCGGTGATGAGGTAGCTCAGGCTATCCGGGGTTACTTCCCGAAAATAGCCGAGGAGGTCCTCCGAGGTGGGATAGATGTCATCTCGCCACGCCCAATCGTCAACATAGCGCTCCAGGGCTGCATTGACACTGTCCTCGCCGAGGTAGTCCTGGAGGGCGTACATGATCAGCGAACCCTTGCGGTAGTGGATATAGCCTTGGCCTTCCACCAATTCCAGCGGTTGCTCTTTTTTGGTCTCCGAAGCGCGTCCTCCCAAATAGCGGTCCAATTCAAATTTCAGAAACTTCTGCATCATTTCCGGCGGATAGCGGTGTTTCATCACCATCAGCGCGGAGTATTGCGACATGGTTTCGGAGAGCATGGCATTTCCCTTGACCGAAGCCTCGGTGACCTGATGGCCCCACCACTGGTGAGCCATTTCGTGAGCGGTTACATAATAGGCCATATCTACATCGTCCTCGTCCATGTCAAGGATGAAGCCCATGCCTTCAGAAAACGGCACCGTATTCGCAAACGACTGCGCAAAGCTGGCGTAGCGCGGAAATTCCAGAATCCGCATTTGTCGATACTGATAGGGGCTGAAATGCTCACTGTAATACCCAAGGGCATCCTTCATCCCCAGCATCATGCGGTCGAGGTTGTAGTCATGTCCTGGATGATAGTAGATTTCTAGCTTGATTTCCTGCCCATTGGGGGCGGTCCAAAACTCGCGCATGACTTCGTAGCGAGCCGACACCATGGCGTAAAAGTTGAACATGGGGACGTCCATCTGGTAATGGAAATACCGCCGATCGTTTTCTTCCCACTCGCGCTGCAAATAGCCCGGTGCTACTGCAATCTGATCGGTGGCGGTACTCATGGTGATGTCAAAGCGAATGTGATCAGCATCATCCCCCACCAGGTTGATGTGGCGACCGATGGGATCGTCTCGCTCGCGCATGCGCTCTCGTTCTTCCAGATCTCGCTCTCTTCTTTCATCGGTACTGCCCAATTCAAAGCCGGGATCATAGCCCAAGCCTGGGAAATAGGAGTTGTTGAAAAAGGTGCCGTTGAAAACCACATTGGTGTTGGAGCCGCTTTCTACAAAGCCCAGGGTCTCAAACCTGCCTTCAAAGGTCAATTTTAGACTATCTCCCGGTTGAAGGGGGCGATCCATTTCGTAGATCTCGAAACCAAACTGTTCCCAGGCATCTTTGATCCCAACCTGACCCGCTCCCAGGGAATCCATGCGCTCGAATTCCAGGCGCGTGATCTCCATCTCCGACTGACTCGGATGCTGGATGTGGATCTCCGACATGGGTTGGTCGGTCTTGTTTTTCAAGATGTAGTGCCCCTTGACGTCAAAATTCCGCTGGTAAGGGAAGATGTCTACCGCCAATTGGGTTTCGACAATCTTAGGCTGAGGCTGATCTTGGTATTGCTTCAGCGTTTTTTCATAATCGGCCTGTAGATCCATGCCTTCTTCAGAGGTCCGATACTCATTCAGCACATTGGTGTTGTAATAGATGTAGGAACCAGAAGAAACAAACAAGGCGATTGCCGCTGCGGTGGTGATCAGTACGGGCCGAATAAACCGCAGTTTGGCTAGCCTCAAGCGGGTTTTCATTAAGCTATCGGTGCCCCGAACAGAGAAGGTGACCGCCACGGCAAAGAGGATCAACCCAAAGCCAAACCAGTACAGCTGATACCAGGAGAAAGGCATGACGTAGTGGCCGTAGGTGTTCATATCAGAGAAAGCGCCTAGCCCTCCGCTGGCAAATTGGAAGAGGTTGTGCTCCAAGCCGATTTGATTGAAAACAATCGTACTGATGAAAAAGAGAACCATCAGGGCATGACCGAGGAATTTGTGGTTGGCCATTACTTGGATGAAGAAGGCCAGCAAGGTGAAGAGGATCAAAAAGAGCAAGGTCTCACTGTATAGGGAGCTGAGATATACCCCGATTTGATATTCAAAATAGCCGTAGAGGGTTTGGACCAATACCCCTGAGAGCATCAACACAAACAACAACACGGCATAGACGACCACCATAGCCAAAAACTTGGCGACCAGCCCCACAAAATCCGGGATGGGCAAGGCATCATAGATGAGTTGAATCTTGACGTCCCGTTCCCGCCAGATTAATTCTCCTGCATAGAAAATCACGATGATGAAAAAGAAGAGGTTGAATCCCCCGATTTCTTCTAACATCAAAAAGGTCGTGGGAAGCGGATCTGTCCCATACGTATTTGGCAGGTTGCTCGCTCCAATGAAGAACATGACCAATCCCAGGCCTGTAATGACCACAAAGGGAATGGATTTGACTACTTCTGCCAGGTACAAGCGTGTCAGACTGGTGATTCGGGTCAAATTGGTGCGCCATCCTTGAGACAATTGGACGATAGGCAGCGCGTCTGCGACCGCCAAGGTGGGAGCAGAAGTTTTGGCGGCCTTTTTCTTCTTTTTGCGGAAAGAAGTCGTGAAATCGAAACGCCAATAGGTAATCGCCAAGACCAGGATCCCGATTCCTATCCAGATCAAGCGGTTGAACAAGAGGAGACCTTCCAGGGCAAATACTTGGCTATTTTGTTCCGTTACCGTCCAATATTGAGAAGTAACGGAAAGGGTGTTCATCCCAAGGGGGTCAAACAGGGCCGCGATTTCTCTGTTCTCCAAAGAAGACAGCATCCCCACTCCGATCAAATACAGCACCAGCAATAAGGCTCCCTGGGTAAACACGAAGAGCAAGCGCTTACTCAAGGTCCCTCCCAAAAAGAAGAACGCACTCGCCAAAAATAAAGAAGGGACCACGATCACCAGAAAAGGCTGAATGTAATGCCAGACATGGTAGGGCAACATGCGCTCGGGTTCTAGCCAAGGCATCGCACCCCCGATCATAAGTCCAAACAGAGCGCCAGAAAACACAAACAAAGCCACCAAAAAGGAGCCAAAAAATCGCCCGAAGAGGTAGTCCCGCTTCTTGATCGGAGCGGTGAACATCATAGAGTCGGTCTTGTGCTGAAAGTCCCGGAGAACCGGAACCCCCATAATGCCAGAGGCGAGAATCAATCCGGGTAGGGCCGAGAGAGTCGCCAATATGTTGGCAATGACCGTGGGGGCATTGTCCTTGACCTGCCCGGTTCCGCCGCCAATGGTCAATTCATCTACCGCCATTCCCAAAAATGCCAACAGGAACATGATGGCGAAGTAAATATAGGTTGCCGGACGCTTGGCCCGGTATTGCAATTCAAATTGAATGATTTTCCACAACATATCAGAACAAGCTTAAGCCACGACCGCTTGGGCAGCGTGTTGGGTGATGTAGGAGAAATACACGTCTTCGAGGTCTGGCTCCATGCTGGTAAAGCCTTCGCCAGGATCGGTTTCGCTCAAGACGTGGATCAGCGGCTGACCGGCCACCATCCGACTGAATAGCACATGATAGCTCTTTTGGTGGTCGGGAAGTTCTGCTTTGGAAACGCGCTTGCGCCATACCTTTCCCCGCAGATCATCTATGGCTTTCAGGGGATGTCCATTCATCAGGATTTCGCCCCGGTTGATGATGGCCATGTCGGTACACAATTCCTTGACATCTTCCACGATGTGGGTCGAGAGAATGACCACCGCCTGCTCGCCCAATTCACTCAGGAGGTTGTGGAAGCGGTTTCTTTCTGCTGGGTCCAGACCCGCCGTAGGTTCATCCACGATGATCAGACTGGGTTGGGCCAGGAGCGCCTGCGCAATGCCAAAGCGTTGCTTCATCCCGCCGGAATAGCCCCCCAGGTTTTTCTTGCGATGCTCCCAGAGATTGGTTTTGACCAGGAGGGACTCGACCAGAGACTTCCTTTCTCCTTTGACCGTAATGCCTTTCAGGACCGCTAAGTGATCCAGCAAGGTTTCTGCATTCACCTTGGGATATACCCCAAATTCTTGGGGGAGATAGCCTAATCGCTGCCGAACCTCGTCTTGCTGGGACAGGACGTTTAGCCCTTCAAAATGGAGATTACCGGAAGTAGGCTGTTGGAGGGTAGCCACCGTCCGCATCAAAGTAGATTTTCCGGCCCCATTGGGACCTAGTAGGCCAAACATTCCCTTTTCAATGGTCAACGAGACATTTTTCAATGCCTCTACCCCGTTGGGATAGGTTTGGGACAAGTTCTGGATGATCAAAGACATAAGAAGCAATCGAATGATTCAAACAAAGGTGTCGAAACAAATGCCGACAAGAGATAAGTAGGAAAAAGCCACCAAGAAGTAACAAAGGAAGGAAGCTTCCTCGGCAAATGAAACCATTCCTTCGACTTATCGCAACAAAGGATCGGTTACTGATTGGTGAATTCTGGCTTATTTTCTCTACCCAAAGAAAGATTGATACCTTTGAGTTATGCTGAAAGACGACTTTTTCCGACACGTTGCCCAGACCTCTGACGAGTCCATCGCTCTGCCCGTGGAGTCCGCTGACGGGGTGTTTTTGTATGGATCAGAGGGCCAACGCTGGCTGGATGTTACCAGCGGGATTTGTGTCTCGAATTTGGGGCATGGAGTTCCCGAGATCGTACAGGCCATCCAACTTCAAGCGGAGCAATATCTTCATCCGATGGTGTATGGCGAAGTGGTGATGTCGCCCCAGGTTCGCTACGCCAAGAAGTTGGTAGAGGTCCTGGACAATCAGCTGACCGCGGTCTACTTCACGAATAGCGGAGCCGAAGCCATCGAAGGCGCCTTGAAGGTCGCCAAACGCTTTACCGGACGTACCCAACTCCTGGCCTGCCACAATGCCTACCACGGCAGTACCCATGGAGCCCTGAGCGTCACCGGGGTACATGAATTGCAGCGGAATTATGGTCCCCTGTTGCCAGAGGTAGATTTCCTCACCTACAATTCCTGGGAAGATTTGGCCCAGATCACGGAACAAACCGCTGCCGTCGTCATCGAAGCCATCCAGGGAGCCGGAGGCGTCATCCTTCCCGAACCAGGCTATCTGCAAGCCGTTCGGGAACGCTGTACCGAAACCGGGGCGCTGCTCATCCTTGATGAAATCCAAACCGGTTTCGGTCGCACAGGCAGCCTCTTTGCTCATCAGGCCCTGGGCATCAAGCCAGACATCCTCGTCTTGGCCAAAAGTCTCGGCGGAGGGATGCCCTTGGGAGCTTTCATCGCTCAGCAGGAAGTCATGCAAGTCATTCGACGTGATCCGGTGCTGGGCTATATCACCACTTTCGGGGGCCATCCGGTGAGTTGTGCCGCAGGATTGGCCTTCCTGGAACAACTGCTCGCTTCTGAGGTCTGGACCAACATTCCTGACCGAGAAGCCCAGATGCGAAAACGCCTCGAACATCCCGCCATTCAGGAGGTTCGAGGCAAAGGCTTATTGTATGCGGTGGTGGTGAAAGACTACGCCTTCGCCGAGGCGGTGCGCAAACAAGCCTTGAAAGAAGGTCTGCTCACCATCGGCTTTTTGGGCATCTCCAACGGCCTACGGATCTCGCCGCCCTTGAACATCACAGAGTCCGAAATGGATCTCGCCTGCGATCTGCTGTTGAGTGCTATAGAATTGGTCAGACAATCATTTGACAGAGGTCCAAATGCTTGATCAGTGCGCAGCTTTCACCACAAGGGTGGGTTGGCCACGAAGCCCGAGGAAGGGGGCCGGATGGTGAGGTGGGCTGGGGCTTCGACGCTTCTTTGCTTACTTTCTTGGCGGCAAGAAAGTAAGGCCCGCGGCAGGCGATCCCTAGTTTGGACATCGCGAACACAAGATCGATAAAGTTAGCCCAACAACGCCCACCCAATCGCAATCGCGCCCACAATGAAGCAATAGACTGAGAAGTACCACAACTTTGCTGCTTTGACCAGGGCGATCATGATTTTACAGGCGACCCAGCCCGTAACGAAAGCAGCGATGAAGCCTGCGGCCAAATTGAGGAAATTCTCTCCACCGATGACGACATCGCCACCCAAGAGATCCTTGGCCATTTTGCCCAGGATCAACGGCACCACCATCAAAAAGGAGAAGCGCGCCGCTCGCGAACGGTCGATCCCCAACAATACCGAAGTT
Organism: Bacteroidota bacterium; assembly: GCA_039033615.1. Lineage (GTDB taxonomy): Bacteria > Bacteroidota > Bacteroidia > J057 > J057 > JBCCCJ01. The sequence continues at coordinate 434 of JBCCCJ010000262.1, read as the reverse complement.
GAGATGGTCGCCCCAGAACGGGAAATCCCCGGAAGGATCGCAATCGCTTGAGAAATGCCGATGATGATAGCATGCCCATAGCCGACCTTTTTGTCCGTGTTCTTGGCTTGGGATCGTATAGTCCCGATATTCCTGATTCGTCAGCTTACTTTTAACGGCATCAACACGATAGGCATTGATAAACTCAAAAAAATTCTTCCTTTCTTTTTCATTGATAATTTGTGAAAGATAACCGCTGCTAATATCAAGACGTTCCGACAGACGGTCCAGCGTCAAGTCTGAATCCTCATATATTTTTTCAATATTCAATAGACTTAAGAGGTCTTGGTGGTAGACATCAGCTTTCGATGATAATTTACTTTCGTCTTTCTTTTTTGGGGCTGCTTCTTTTTCGAATAATATTATTTGAAACCAACTATACTTTAAGATTATGG
>JBCCCJ010000261.1:0-6951 GCA_039033615.1 Bacteroidota bacterium | reverse complement strand
GATAGCCTGAGTAGTCAATGGCAGCCCCTGTTTGTGACCATTTACGATGGCATTCATCAGGGAATTACCCACCAAATCGAACTGTGAGTCTATGGCTGAACAATACCGAGCCGTGTTATGGAATCCCCAAACGCGCCGCTATGATCGCCTGATTGCGGCCTTGGTGGTTGGATTCCTGGTGGTGTTTGTGCTGAGTCAGATCCTCTTGTTTCCGAACATCACGCCAGAAACCCTCATCATCCGAGCCACTGGAAGCCTAGCCTTTCTCCTGTTACATCTCATCTTGATGATTGGCCCACTGGCAAGGTTGGATCGACGGCTTCTGCCGCTGCTCTATAATCGGCGGCACCTGGGCGTCAGCATGTTCCTGATCGCCTTGGTCCACGGCATCTTCAACCTGATTCAATTTCACAGCCTGGGAGACTTGGACCCCATTAGTTCCTTATTCTTGTCCAATCCTCGATATGAATCCCTGACTCAGTTTCCATTTCAAATCTTGGGATTCTTCGCCCTGCTGATTCTGTACGTGATGGCCGCCACCAGCCATGATTTCTGGCTGAAAAACCTAGGTCCCAAACGCTGGAAAAGCCTCCACATGGCCGTGTACGTGGCCTATGCCCTGCTGCTTGGGCATGTGTTGCTCGGAACCCTGCAATTGGAGCAGCATCCCGGAGGATATGGCTTGCTGATCTTGGGAATGATTGGCATCGTGAGCCTGCATCTACTGGCCGCTTTTCGAAGCAAACAAGCCAAAGAGAGCAGCAGTCCGGATCAGGAAGGATTCGTGAAAGTATGTGCTCCCGAGGACATTCAAGAGGATCGGGCGAAGACCTTATTAGTGGGAAAAGAAAACATTGCCATCTTCAAATACCAGGAGAAATTGTCTGCAGTCAGCAATCGCTGCCGCCATCAGATGGGGCCTCTGGGCGAAGGCAAAGTGATAGATGGCTGCATCACTTGTCCTTGGCATGGCTATCAATATTTGCCACACAATGGACAGTCGCCGCCTCCCTTCACCGAAAAAGTAGAAACCTATCGCCTAAAACTATTTGAGGGCAGCATCTGGGTACATCCAGCGCCCATGCCACCCGGTACCGAAATCAGGCCCACTCCCATCCCCGCCTAATCAATGGAAAAAGACCCCTTCTATATCGGCTGGCAAGCACAAGGATCCGAAGCCTTTCGCGCTCCCGTGAAACGCCTGGTGATCCTCGCGATTCTGTTATGCCTTCTGCTTCCTTTGGCCATCGTCAGTTGGCAGCGAGGTTTTGCTACCTCGACCTTCGAGCTAGGGCAGTTGACCGAGGTGCGCGGCATCTTGGAGATGGAGCCTGTTCCCATGTTGCGAGTATCCGTTCCTGGCGAATCAGGAACACCGATCTACCAAAGAATCCTGCTGATTGGGTTCGGAAAGCATGGAGCCGAACCCACCCTCCAACAAATCGAGGCGACCAAAGGAGAAGGGTTTCGTTTGGCCGGAAAAGACGTTACCCTACGCGGAACCCTCATCTATCACGATGGGCGCACCTTGCTGGAACTCACCGAAAAGGAAGAAGCCCTGGTAGCAGTTGCAGAAGGAATGGCTGCAACGCCAACCCCACATGGTACCCTGCGTCAAATTTCCTTACAAGGCGAAATCACCGATCCCAAGTGCAAATTCGGGGTCATGAAGCCTGGATTCGACAAGCCCCACCGTTCTTGCGCCAGCCTGTGCATAGCAGGGGGCATCCCTCCCGTCTTCGTGGTGGAAACCCAATCTGGTCAAAGCCAGCAGTTCTTATTGCTAGGAAAAGCGGGGACTCCCATCAATCAGGCGGTATTGCCCTACATCGGAGAACGCCTGCAACTATGTGGGCATGCCTATCAATTGGATGATTGGCAGGTCTTAGAAGTAGATCCTGCGCAGCAGATCAAACGCTTGGGGCCATCGGGTATGGCAGACGCGAGTTGGTGCCAATAGAATCAAAACCTCTCTTTCTGGCCCGAAACCTTACGCCCGACTTGACTATTTGAGCAAAAAAAGGAACTTTATCCCTGCTCATTAGCCCTACTGTTTCTGTTGTTTCCCTACGCTGGCTTTCCCATGCCATTATTGACCAGTACCCATTTCCGCCAACTGTCGCTGCTGCTGTGCGGCTGGCTGATCAGCTTCTCTCTTCAGGGAGCAGAGGTACAGCTCTCCTTCTTCTGTGAACTTCCTGGAAATGAATTCCTGTTGTTGGCAGAGGACAGTTCGCTGGTGGCAGACCTCCAAGAGATGGGAGCAGAAATCCGCTTGGGTCTCACCGATCTGTCCGAAGCAAGAGCCCTTGGCGTCCAACGCTTCAATCAGGCCGGGATTCCGGTAGTGGCGTGGCTCTTGCTGAGCAAACAAGAAGGCTATTTCTTCCACGTAGGAAATCCGAACGAGGCTGCGAATCGCTACCAGGCATTTCAGCAATGGTCCCAACAATACGAACTAGAATGGGCGGGCCTGGGACTAGATTTTGAGCCCTCTATGGAGGACATTCGCCTGGGCGTACAGCATCCCTTCCGCTTATTTGGGCAGGCATATCGTCGGTTGTATGATGAACAAAGCCTGGCAGAAAGCGAACAAGCCTACCAGGAATTGGTCGCCAACATGGCTGCGGATGGCTACGAGATCGAAATCTACGTCTTGCCTCTGATCTACGACGAACGAGCCGCCGGGACGAAAAGCTTCCAACGCCTCACCGGAATTCTGGACCTCCAGGGATTGCGGGAAATCCCCATGTGCTACACCAGCGGCCCTGGCATCAACCCCGCAGCCATCCTCAACTATGGCAGGGAAGGGAATGCCGTCGCGCTGGGCAGTACCGGAGGCGGCATCGAAGTAGAAGGCATCTCGCTTCCCCCAATGAGTTGGGAGGAATTGAGTCGAGATCTGCTGTTGGCTCATCAAGTGAGCAGTGAAATCCACATTTTCAGCCTCGAAGGTTGTTTGGCACAGGGATACTTCTCCCGCCTACAAACGTTTTCCTTCCAGCAGACCGTGGAATTGTATAGCGGAGAAATGCAGGATCAGTCCGGCACTCGCGGACAGATTCAAACCGCTCTGCTCTTGTTGCACAGACCTTTGTTGAGTACCCTCGGCCTGTTGTGTTGTGGGGTGCTTCTGTTCTGGATGGTGATTCGCTTGATTCGGACCTTTCGGAATCGGTCAAGTTGACGCCACTGACGCATCATTTTTGAGCAGTCAACCCTCCGGCGGTTGGTTTGCTAGACCCTTCTTATTATACTTGTAGCGTTCATGGAACAGTTGCTCTCATCCTTCCCCCTTGCTATGTTCACAGATTTTGCCATGGGCATTTTTTCTGTGGTATTGGCTTTTTCCCTCCTGAGATATGGACGGGAAGAGGCAACCCATCGCATTTTTTTTCAAAGTTGGTTCTGGGGCATCTTCTCCATCGCCCTGGCGGTGTTCGTCGGCGGCTTACTCGAAGGCTTCAAAGCCAATTGGGAAGCTAGCACCATCCTCAACCTGCGGATCGTTCTGGCGTTATTGTCAGGCATAGCGACCTCCTTCCAAGTATTTGGCACCCTGCATTTGAGCCTGAAAGATACCCCACTTCGATCGCTTCTGTTTGGCGTATGGGGCGCATCTATTGCCATATTCGTCGTATTCCTCTTTCTGTTCAGCAGCCCTGGACTCAAGACGCCTTTCACCATTTTGAATACTGTGGCCATCATTGCCCTTTTCCTGTGGTATTTCTTCAAAGGCCAAAAGCAGATGAGTCGCTCCATCCTGATTGGGATGGGCTGTCAGTCCATGGCCATGGTGATCTTCCTGACCAATCTGAGCTTCGGTTCGGTGCTCTCCTTTGGCGTGATGTTCAACATTTTCATGATGGTCGGCTTATACTTCTATTACCGGGGGATCACTCATGGCGAACTCTGGCCACAAGAATCCCACAAGGCGACTCGCGTGCCCGTTTCCCGAATCTAACGCCTGCCTCCTTCACCCACTAGCTTTTCCATCATGGCTGAAATCCTTGCTCCGCTGATGTTTGCCAAACTCATCAGCAGCCTTCTATTGGCAATTCTATTTCTACAATCCGGACTCGACAAGGTCTTCGACTGGAAGGGAAACCTCGGGTGGCTCAATGGACATTTTGCCAAGACCCCCCTCAAAAGCATCGTCCCCTTCCTCTTGGGAACCGTAACCCTGGTTGAATTGGCCGCGGGCGCCCTCTCTGCTTTTGGCGTAGTAGCTCTGCTCACCTCCGGCTCAGGAGTTTGGGCCTTATACGGAGCCGAATTGTCCGCCCTCAGCCTGCTGATGCTCTTTTTCGGCCAGCGGATCGCCAAAGACTATGCCGGAGCCGCCACCCTGGTGATGCACTCGATCTTTACCCTGCTGGCCATTTTGTTGCACAGCGAGGGCTTATAAGAATAGGTTGATGTTACGTTGGGCGAGTCAGCGAAAGGAAGCAGACGCCCTTTCGCTGTCGGTCCCTTCTGGGGTACGCTATCACTCCCGTCCTCCGCTTCGCTGCGGACTCTCTCTTCGTTCGACCCGCCAGGCACCTCTCGCTTGCCGATGGCAAAATGATGGACACCTTAGTGAGACTCAAAAAATAACTTGGACCTTTTCACTTGTTCTTCCGTCCCAGTTCTTCGTCAAAAAAAGCCTCCCTTGGCCTGCCAAAGTCGGTTTTTCTTCCTCGACTTGAAACGAAATAACCGCGCGAAAAGAGGAAGTTATTTTTCAAGGCTCACTTAGCCCGGAATCACATCCTTCCCCGTTTGAATGAGAATGGTCTCTCCTTCGGATTTGGCCATGATGGTCGTCAGCGTCAGGTCTCCGACGATGTTGACCACGGTGCGGCACATATCCAGGATTCGATCTAGCCCAAAAATGAGGGCGATTCCCTGGGCCGGGACGCCAATGGTACCCAGCACCAAAGCCAGCGTAATCATGCCTGCGCCCGGTACTCCGGCGGCTCCCACGGAGGCCAGAGTTGCCGTCAAAATAATGGTCAACTGATCGGCAAAGCCCAATTCGATGCCGTAGACTTGCGCAATGAACAAGGCCGCAATCGCCTGATAAGCTGCGGTCCCATCCATGTTGATGGTCGCGCCCAAGGGCAACACAAAGCTGGTTACCTGTTTCGAAACCCCCAAATTGTTCTCGGCTACGTCCATGCTGATCGGCAGCGTAGCACTGCTCGAACTGGTGCTGAAGCCCATCACGATAGACTCCTTGATCGCCAGGATGAATTTGATCGGACTTTGTTTGACATAAAAGGCAATGAAGCTAAAGTGGGTGATCACAATGTGAAGAATCAAGCCCAGCAACACCACTCCCGCATATTTGACCAAAAGGCCCAGAATATCAATTCCCAAGTCGGCTACGACGCCTAGCATCAGCGCGAAAACGCCATAGGGCGCGGTCTCCATCGCCAGGGTGACCATTTTGATCACCGCATCATTGAGACCATCGAAGGCTCGAATCAGCGGGTCCGCTTTCTCCGGAGGAATCAAGGTCATGCAGATTCCCAGGAAGAGGGAGAAGAAAATGACCCCCAACATATCTCCACTGGCGAGCGATTGGAAGGGATTGGTTGGGACCAAGCGAACAAAGAGGCTGATGACTTTTTCAAAGGCACTTTGTTCTTCCAGGGTGTCAGCGTCGGATGTCTGTACTTTGGCAGCGGCTGCATCCTCATATTGGGCGACCAGACGATCTTTTTGCTCCTCTGGCAGACCTGCTCCCGGCTGAAGGACATTGGCCACCAAAATCCCAATGCCCGCCGCTACTGCCGTGGTGAATATGAAAAAGCCAAAGGCCTTGGCACCAATTTTCCCCACTTTGCGAATGTCTCCCAAGCTGGCTGACCCCAGAACCAGAGAAACCAAGACGAGCGGCACCACGAGCATTTCTACCAAGCGGATGAAGATGTCTCCAATCCAATTGGTGTAGGTGGCATATTCCGCCCCCCCAAACACGTTAAGGAGATAGCCAGCGAGGGTTCCGGCGGCCATCCCGATGAGAATTTTGGTATACAATTTCATAGCAAGAAGGAGCTAGAGGAGTTAGTTGAACCCACAAGATAGCAGAAAGTACGGGTGAGTCCAATCAGAATTGAGGATTTCCCTGTACCTTTGCCAGGGTCAAAAAGGAAAGTGAGGGGGCGGAAAAGTGGGGGATGCATGATACGATGGTCAACTTGAGCAGATGCTGTTTCATTCTTTGACCTTTTTGGGATTTTTTGTGATGGTGCTGGGGCTGTATTGGCTCTTATTCCACCAGCGCATTCGCGCCCAAAATGTTCTGCTCCTCTTTGCCAGTTATGTGTTTTATGGCTGGTGGGACTGGCGTTTCCTTGGGTTGATCATCTTGAGCAGCGCGGTGGACTATCGGGTGGGGATTGCGTTGGATCGAGCAGAAGGGGCCGCCCGCAAGCGTTGGCTTTGGTTGAGTGTGCTGGTCAATCTGGGCGTACTCGGTTTTTTCAAATACTACAACTTCTTCATTGACTCCTGGGTGGAAGCCTGGGCCTGGTTGGGCATAGAATTTCATCTATCTACGCTCTTGATCATCCTACCGGTTGGCATCAGCTTTTACACCTTGCAAACGCTGACTTACACCATTGATCGCTATCGAAATCAGGTAGAAACCGTGCGCGATCCGATTGCCTTTTTCGCCTTTGTGGCCTTCTTCCCTCAATTGGTGGCTGGCCCGATAGAACGAGCAAGTAACCTTCTGCCACAGTTTTTCCAAGCCAGAACCCTGACCCTTGCTCAAGCTCACCAAGGCTTGCGCTGGATCCTATGGGGCCTCTTTACCAAGATCGTGGTAGCAGATAGCCTCGCCCCTTATGTGGATGCCGCCTACGCAGAACCTGCTAGCTATGGTGGCCTCACCTATATTTGGGCAACTGTCTTATTTGCCTTTCAGATCTATGGGGATTTTGCTGGCTACTCGCTGAT
>JBCCCJ010000260.1:0-6975 GCA_039033615.1 Bacteroidota bacterium | reverse complement strand
CTCTTGCGAGGAGCATCAAAATTGCCCATCACCTTCAGTGGCAAAGGGGGCTCCGCCTCTCCAAAGAATCGACCGCCAAAGCTGGTCATCAAATCTGTTTGGATGACTCCTGCGCTATCGTCATCGATCACGTCGCCTTGCAACTCAAATTCTCCGTTGACAATCACATCGTGGGGACCTGGTCGCAAGACATTTTTGTTGTCAACCAATAAGTACTCATTCACCTGGAGGGGACCTTCTAGGGTTCGGTTTCCCCCTTCTTTCTCTGGACCAATTTCCATTCTCAGGGTGGCATAGGTCGTTCCCTTGACGGTTTGATTGACATCCCCTCGGTAATACACCCGGGTGCCTTCTTTATCAAAATCCGCAACTCCTGTTTCCATCGGAGCATTCTGGCCGGAAAAATAGAGAAAGCGATGATTGATTAGGGTCGAGGAAGAGTCTTCTCCATTGGGGCGGCCTTCGGAGAAATGCAGCCCCTGAGAGACAGTCATCTGTAAGGTGACGCCACTGCCAACCAGCAGATTCCCGGTGAATCGAATTTGACTGCTCCCACCCAATTCCTGGTCATTGCTACGGAAGTACATGTCCTGAATGTATAGCGTATCTGCTCGGTTGGTGAATCCTCCTTCAAAGATCATTTTATCGGTATCCGATAGGGGGGTAATCCAGCGACCATTTCGTTCTACTCTTGCCTCGCCGATGAAGGTATTTACCCCTGCCCGAACAGTGTCGATCAGATCCCCCCGGATGATGGTGGTATTCAAAACGGTGAAGTTGGCCCGATTCAAGTAAATGGCCCCGCTGTCGGACACAAAGAGTCGGCCTACCGTGATATTTTCATTGTCCACCGGAAGTTCGATGTGGTGACCGATACCGATGAGGACGGTATCCTCAATGGTGGGGACCGCATTGATGGACCAGGTGGAAGGTTCATTCCAGGGGCCACTTTGCAAGGATAGGATGGTCGTTTGCCCCCAACTCAACCGAGGAAGTAGGCTGAATAGGAGGAACAGGAGACCACCAAAAACCGAAAAATAGGTGCGAATTCGCATGGCTGAGACAGATTAGCCTGAGTTTTTTGAAAAAGTGGGGTAAGGATTTAGGCAGATTAATCAAGGTCGAAAGTGCAAAAAAAGCCTACTCCCTCTATCCCTTCCGGTTTCAAAGGACGGATTTGGTGGCTGATCGGTACGGAGGTTGGGAAGGTCGGGGATTTCGTTTTTGGCCAATTGCGGGATTATCCGTGGAATTGGATTTCGTGAAGGGAATGATACAGGCCTGCTTTGGCGAGTAATTCATGGTGGGTGCCCCGCTCCACGATGCGGCCAGCATCGATCACCAAAATTTGATCGGCATGAATCACGGTGGACAAGCGATGGGCAATGACCAGGGTTGTCCGACTGTTCATCAATTCATCCAAGGCTGCTTGTACCAATTGCTCAGATTGTACGTCCAGATTAGAAGTAGCTTCATCCAGCAGAAGAATGGGTGGATTGTGAAGAATGGCACGGGCGATGGCGATCCGTTGACGTTGTCCACCAGATAAGCGGGTGCCGCGGTCTCCGATGAGGGTGTCGTAACCAGTCGGCAATTCCATGATGAACTCGTGAGCGTGAGCAATCTTGGCCGCTGCCTCTAGGCTCTGTTGATCTATTTCCGGCTCCCCAAAGGCGATGTTTCGCCGAATCGTGTCGTGGAACAAGATGGCTTCCTGATTGACATAGCCGATCAAGTTTCGGAGTTCAGCCAATCGAAGGTCTGGCAGGGGAATGCCATCCAAGGTGATCTGCCCTTGATATGGGTCGTAAAAACGCGGCACCAATTCTGCCAGGGTCGTTTTCCCCCCCCCAGAAGGACCGACCAAGGCGATGGTCTGCCCTTTTTTCAATTCAAAACTGACGTCCCGGAGCACATCTTCTTCCTGATAGCGAAACCACACCTCCTCAAAAGCCAGGGCAGATTGAAAGGAAGCAAGAGCCGTCGGTTGTGCAGGATCCTGGAGGGGATTCTCCATATTCAGCATCTGTTCCACTCGCTCGTATGCCGCAATTCCTTTTTGCATCTTGGTCAAGGCATTGGATAGCACTTTGATAGGCGAAAGAACCTGAGAGAAAATGGCGATGAAGCCGATGAACTCTGAAGCTTTTAAGCTGGATTCTTCCGCGAGAATGAGCAAGCTGCCATAGTAAATGATCGTACAAACTACCCCAATGCTCATCACTTCGGTGAGCGGAGAAGCCAGGTCCGCCCGCCGCCTGACGTTGACCATAAGGCGGGTATAGGCATCATTTTTTTGTTCGTATTGCTGCTGTACGTACGCTTCTTTCCGAAAAGCCTTCACGATTCGAATGCCTCCCAGAATTTCATCCAAAAGGCTGGTCAATTCCGCAAGAGCTTGTTGTCCTTTTCGAGTAGCTCTTCGCAAAGGCCCGGCGATGGCATTGATGATGAGGCCAGTGATGGGCAGGATGATGAGGGTGAAAAGCGTCAATTTCCAGGAAATGACCAGCAGGGCCAAGAGAAAAGTGATCATGCTGATGGGCTCCCGGACCAGCGCGAGTAAGGTGCCCACGACCGATTCTTGCACTACCTGCACGTCATTCACCACCACGCTCATCAACTCCCCTTTTTTTCGTTGACTGAAAAAACCGAGGCTCAACTGACTCATTTTTTGGAACAACCGATCCCGTAGGCGTTGAATGATACCATGTTCGAGTGGGGCAATGAACCAGTTGGTGAAATAGCGTCCCCCGTTCTTGAGCAAAATGGTCGTGACCAGAAACCCGCAGAATCTTAGGAGCACCTGTTGCGGACCATAGAGGTGAATGGCTTGTCCGAGAGCGTAGTAGCCATGCGCTTTTAGGGAAGTAGTACTCCACCATTCCAGCGGCAGCTCAGGTGGACTCGGACTTCCATCGGAAAAGAGGATCTCCAAAAATGGGATGACAGAGACCAGAGAAACGGCACTGAATAGGGTGTAGACCAGCAAGCTGATCAACGCTGGAGCGGCGAGCCAAAAATAGGACCTGCCGTTTGCGATGATTCGGAAATAAGCCTGCATTTCGTAACTTCGTACTCGGAATCTTTATCGGAGGTAACACAAAATTATATGTCCGAGTCCATTGTTCAAAGAAAACTAGCCAAATTGATCCAACAGGAGTTGGGAGAGCTGTTGCGCCTGGAATTTCCCCTCCAAAATGGAGCCTTCTCCACCATCCGGATGGTGCGGGTAAGCGGGGATTTGGGGCTGGCCAAAATATACGTGACCGTATTGCCAGATAGCAAATTGGCAGAAGTAGCAGAAGCCTACAACGAACACGCCTGGCAGATTCGGAAATCCTTGGCTGCCAGAATCCGTAACAAAGTGCGGAAGATCCCGGAAGTGCGCTTTTTTGGCGATGACTCTTATCAGGTGGCAGAACGGATCGATGAAATTCTGGAAGATGTCGAAATCCCAGAAGAAGAGTAGCAGACAGGGGGCAAGGAATCCCGATGCTCGGGATCTCAATTCGTTCGACACGGAATAAGGTTCAAACCGTTAGAGTTAGTAAGCATTGTTTATGATTTCCAAGCTTCCGGTTTTGTTTACGTTTCTGACTCCTTTCTCCAATCATTGCCATTCTTCCTCCGTTTGAGACTTGCGAAATGCCATTTCACGCTACCATTTGAACCCTGAACCCTGTCCCTCGTTTATGCGCTTATTGCTAAGTATTGCCCGTCGGTATCTCTTTGCCAAAAAATCCCGGAATGCGATCAATTTGATCACCTGGGTTTGCATGTTAGGCATTGGGTTTGGGACCATGGCAATCATCCTGGTTCTTTCGGTATTCAATGGGTTGACCGGTTTCATCGAAGGCTTGTTTGCGGGCATGGACCCTGACATCAAGGTGGTTGCGGAGCGCGGGCAAACTTTTGAGTTCAGTCAGGAAACCTACGATCAATTGCTGGCGCATCCAGATGTGGAGGCCATCACCACCACCCTCGAAGGCCGGGTCTGGCTAGAATATGCGGACAACCAGTCCAGCGGTTTGCTGAAAGGCGTGGAACCCAATTTTCTAGCCGTCAATCAATTGGACAGCTTCATCATCGGCGGCAACTATACCTTCGCCGCTCGAAACGGCACCTACCAGGCGGTCATGGGGGTGGAGGTCGCGCATCGACTCAATGCCGATTTGGTCAATGATTCTCGACCGCTTTCAGAAGTCGCCCCTATCGGCATTTCCTACATTCCCCAAAATGCCTCTGCGTCCAATCCTCAAGCTTTTTTGAACACCCGTTATGTCTATCCGGCGGGCGTGTTCAGCATTCAAAAAGAATATGATGAATCGCTCATTTTGAGTGATATAGAGATGGTGCGTAAGCTCTTTGACCTGGAAAATGAAATCTCTGCCTACGAACTTCGCTTGACTGATCTGGGCCGCGCCACCAACGTCCGAGATGATTTGCAGGAAATCTTGGGCGAAGATTTTCGGGTTCTCACCTGGTTTGAGCAGCATCAGACCCTATACCGGGTGATGAAAAATGAGAAATACATCAGCTACCTGATTTTGGTGTTGATGCTGGCGATCGCTGCGGTCAATATCGTCGGGAGTCTCCACATGATCGTGATGGAAAAGACCAGAGACATTGCCGTACTGAAATCCATGGGAGCCACGGATTCGATGATTCGCCGCATTTTTCAATTGACCGGGATGCTCGTGGGGGGAATCGGCGGAATCATGGGGGTCTTGCTCGCCCTCATTGTTGGCTTGATTCAGCAATTTTACGGAGTGGTCAAACTCACCGGGGGCGAATCGTTTCGCGTGAAAGCCTTTCCGATCGGTTTGCAGTGGGACGACTTTGCCCTGGTATTCCTGACCGTGATGTTATTAGCGGTAGTGGCTTCCTATTTTCCGAGTCGACAAGCATCTCGTGTCAAAGTCGTAGAAGGCATTCGCTTATGAAAGCTCTATTCTTGGTCCTATTGGTTTTCTGGCTGGGAGGCCTATCTCTCACCGCTCAGGTAGAGGGCCCCATAGAAATTTCTCCCTATTCTGTGGATGTCGTTACGGATCCCGCTCAAGCTGGGATGACGGTGAATGAAGGCCCACGCCGCTACATTCACATCAAATCTGAAAAGTGGCAGGAGCGCATGGACAACATCGTTCGAAGCTATACCTCTGCGACAGAAAGCTATGATCTGGAACTGACCTATCAATATGTGGTCAACCCCAAAGGGAAAGTCAAATCGGTAAAAATTTCAGAAAAGCAAGATCAGATTTCCGCAGAGGACCTCACACAGATGCTGAAATACGGTCGGAAAATTCGTTTTTATGCGATTGACGATTGGGAGAAAGAACAAATTGTTACGGTAGTCAGTCGCCTAGCCATAGATTATCGGGAACCCTAATCTGTAGCCCAATGGATATCAAACAGGAAGAACAAGCCACCAAAGGAGCCTTTTTTGTCGAAGTTGATGGCGAAAAATTGGCTGAAATGACCTACTCTAAGGCGGGAGATACCCGGATCATCATTGACCACACAGAAGTCGATGATCGCCTGAGAGGGCAGGGAGCCGGCAAGCAATTGGTGGAAGCAGCCGTGAACATGGCTCGGGAGCAGGGTAAGAAAATTCTCCCTCTTTGTCCCTTTGCCCGCTCTGTCTTTCAGAAAAGCCCAGAGTTGAGAGACGTCCTGTAGGGGGTTTCGGCAGGAAATCCCCACGAGAATTCATCGAAAATCATGGATTCTGCCATACTGAAGGGCTTTGACTCCGGTATCAGAGCAAGCCTGGACGACATGAATCAGGGCCGCAAACCGAGGGTCTTTGGTGTGGCCTGCCACGTATCGGGCATAAATCTGCTGGATGATCACGGCCAATTTATAGCAAGCGTACACAAAGTAGAACAGGATGTCTGAGAGGTCCCGACCACTTTTTTCTGCGTAGCGTTCCAAGGCTTCCAAGCGACTGAGGTTACCGGGCAAGGCAGTCAGATTAAACATGTGGAGGGCCGGAGAATCGGTCTTTTCTACCCAATAAGCCATGCTGGTTCCCAAGTCCATCAAGGGATTCCCTACCGTTGACATTTCCCAATCCAGTACCGCTTTGACTTGGGTCAGGTCTTCCGGATCGAGCACCAAATTGTCGTATTTGAAATCGTTGTGGATGAAGGCTGGTGCGGGCGCTTCTGGCAGATTGCCTTCCATGTATTCCGACAGTTGATCCATGGCAGGAATGTCATCGGTCTTTGCCTTTTGATAGCGTCGAATCCAGCCACTGACCTGCCGCTCGGTATAGCCCTCAGGCTTCCCCAACTTTCCCAGGCCAGTTTCCTCTAAGTCCAGCGCGTGGAGCGCCACCAAATTATCAATGATCGATTCCGAGATCCCTCGCATCAAAGAAGGCTCAGGGAGGGGTTTGGGAGGACGAGATGGGCGCATGATGACCCCTTGAACTCTTTCCATCAGGTAAAAGGGAGCCCCAATGATCGCTTCGTCTTCGCAGTGGAGGAAGGGCATCGGGATTTTGTCATAATGCCCTTTGAGATGACTGAGGACCTTGTATTCCCGCCCCATGTCATGAGCAGATTTGATATTGGCCCCAAAAGGAGGTCGCCGCAAGACATATTCCTGATCCCCAGATTGGAGAAAATAGGTAAGGTTGGAGTACCCGCCGGGAAATTGCTTCAGCGCGGAAATCCCCTCGAAGGATTCCAACTGTTGGGACAAATACGCATTCAGCGCCTCCAGCGGCAGTTCTTCTCCGTTGCGAATGTTGCTGGCTTGATCTAAAGAAGGGGTAGTAGACATATAGATGCGATTTCGGAGCCAATGGGAGGGATGGGCGTGAATGTCAACTCAGAGCCAACCACAACAATTGGGCAAACATGATCTTGAGAATTAAGGCCAGGGGGAAAATACGGACGTATCCGATCACTGGCAATTGATTCCCGGTTTTTTGGGTGGCAAAATCCAAAATGGCTGGCTGATTGG
>JBCCCJ010000259.1:0-7015 GCA_039033615.1 Bacteroidota bacterium | reverse complement strand
CTTGCTTTGCCAGGCACACACCTAAACTGGAGTATTTTCGAGCAAACTCGCCAATTCCATCCGCAAATTGTTCCTCGAGTTTGATCGCTTTGGATAAATAGAATTCAGCTTTTTTTAGGTTCCCCTTTTGGGAGGAAAGCGTTCCCAAACCGGATAGTGCTAATCCACGAAGTAAAACTTCTTCTGGCTTAGTGTCCCCTACCCGGTTTAATACTTGTTGATAGTAAAATTCTGCGGAGTCGAGCCGATTCCAATTAACATAGAGTTTTCCAATATTATACTTCGTCTCAAAGAGGGATAGGTGATCAGGTGGGAGTTCCCGCAGTTTGACTTGTATCGCTCTATGGCTAACATCAATCGCTTTCTCCCACTTCCCCTGAGCTTCGTAGATGTCCGCTAAATTGTGATGGAATATCCCTGACTGAATCCACTGCTGGGCGGAATCAGCCTCATGGATTGCTTGCTGAACAAAGGCTTCTGCTTCTCTAAATTTCCCTAAGCGAAGAAATATAACAGATAAATTGTTGTAGGCTCGAATGCGAATTCCAAAACTGGCAGCAGGTTCACTTTGTGTTTCAGTGAGTGCTTTCTGCATATAGAATTCCGCCGAATCCAGGTTCATCAAGCCCCGGTGTGAGGCGCCAAGATTGAGCCAGTTGGTTCGTTTGGCGTGTCGAATATACAGTTGACTGGAATCCAGTTGATGCCAAATCAGCCGGGCCTGATGGTGATAGGCCAAGGCGCGGTCAAATTCTCTGACGACTTCTAATGCGTTTCCATAGTTATTGTAAGCATTGGCAGTTTGGCGACTGTTGGAGCCCAAACTATCCAAACTGACTCTGAGCGAAATCTCATTTGAGCGAAGAGAAAGCTCCATGTTTCGCTGCTCTGTATATACATACCCCAATAAGTTGTGGAGTTGAAATTGTGCGCGGGCATCAAATAAATCAGCCTCTATAGCAATCTTTTCGGCGTCCATCACATACTCAGAACCTTGCTGTAGGTAGCCAGCATTTAGCCATAAATTGCCTATATAAATCAACCGCCAAAACTGAAGGACAGGGTCTTCGTACGCTTGGGCTTCCAGATATCTCATAACCGATACTGCAGTGTCTCCTTCTCCTCCTATGAGCCAAATTTCTTGTTGGTAGACGAGGTCAGGACCAGGTACAATGGGAGGCACCTCCTGTCCGAAAAGAGAGTTCACGCACATCAGCAAGGTGAAACCTGTGATCCACAGTTGAAAATGATTCTTCATGTCGCTGGAAAAATAGATTTCTCTATTGGTCAAGATGCATCAGATAATCTTAACAAACCAAGAGAAAAGAATGCTCCAACTCCTGCCAGAACGATCAAGCAGATCAAACCCAATCGAACAATCTGCCGATGGGAGGCGGGATGATCGTACTGAATGCCATAGCGTTCGGTCAGGGCGGTGAGGACTTTAGGCGTGAGGTATTCGGTGTAGGTAGAGCCGTCGCAGAAATCTGTAAAGTACTTGGCAGAACGGGTACCCTCTATATGCGCGATGAAATAATTCATGCTATCCACACAAATCAACCAATCTTGGCCAGGAGCAAAGCTGAATCCACAGGAAGCACCTGAACTTGCTGTGTTCAAATATATCTCCTGAGCAGGCTGCCCTTTGACTTGATGCACTACCGCGAAACGATACAAAATCTCTTGCCGTTGATATTCTACCCACTCCCCAGTTGGCTCACGTGCACAATAGGTTAGCATGGTATCCACGACTTCTGAAACTTGCCCAATCATCACCAGCTCAGCTTCTTCGATGAGCTCAAGGGTATTGTAGCTGAAACATTGACAAGCTACTGCCGCTTGACAAAGCAGCATCCATCCTACCAACAGAACCCCTACTCGTCCCATAAATGAAACCATTGTTTCTGTTGAGAGGGAGGCAAGGGCTCAATTCCACAAACCTGCCTACTTTCTGCATCCAAGTCCTAGCTGGCCCTCAAGCCCTCCCGCACCCGCGGGATCACCTCCTTCCCGATCAATTCAATGGCTTTCATGAGTTGCTCGTGGGTGATGCGGGGATTGTCCATTTGGAAGGTAAAGCGGTCGATGCCGCCGAGGGCTTCGCTGTGGCGGAGGATCTTTTCGGCGACTTGTTCTGGATCGCCTACGACGATCGCGCCGCGTGATCCGACTTGCGGCTCAAAGCCCTGTCGAGTAACTGGTGGCCAGCCCCGCTCTCTACCAATCTCGTTGAACATGTCGGCATAGCCGGGATAGTAGAGGTCAATGGTGGCCTCATGATTCTCTCCGACCAGGCCGAGAGAGTGCAGGCCGATTTTCATGCCTTCGGGAGGATGCCCATTTGCGAGGTACGTCTGGCGGTAGAGGTCTACAAAAGGACGAAAACGGTGGGTTTGTCCGCCGATGACGGCTACCATCAAGGGCATGCCCAATTCTCCCGCCCTGCGAAAGGATTCTGGCGTACCGCCTACGCCCCGATAGATCGGCATCTTGGCCTGTAAGGGCCGGGGCGTAACCGTTTGCTGATGCAAGGCAGGCCGAAATTTGCCTTCCCAGGTGACCACTTCCTGATCTCTGATTTGGAGGAGGAGTTCTACCTTTTCTTCGAAGAGCGCCTGATAGTCGTTCAGGTCATACCCGAAGAGAGGAAAAGATTCGATGAAAGAACCTCGGCCCACCACCATCTCGGATCGTCCCTGAGAAACCAGGTCCAGGGTGGCAAAATTCTGGAAGACCCGCACGGGATCGGCCGAACTCAAGACCGTAACCGCGCTGCTCAGTTTGATGCGCTGGGTGCGAGCCGCCGCTGCTGCCAGGATGACGATATTGGCTGAGTCGAGGAAAGGCTTGCGGTAGTGTTCGCCAATGGCGAAAATATCGAGGCCCATTTCATCCGCATAGGCCATGCGCTCCAGGAGGAGCTCCATTTCTTTGGCGGGTTCTAAGACCTTTCCGGTCTCTGGATCGAGATGAGCGGAGGCGAAGCTGTCTATTCCGATTTCCATAAGGTTGGCTACTGAATTCGTTTAATGTTCAAACATTGAACGAAGATAGTGGCTCAAAGGTTAGCTTCCTATCCGTCCTACGGAAGCATGGAAATGGAGCGCTCTTACATCCGCTTCCAGGTACGGCTTTTGGATATGGGGCCAAACTTTCCCTTCAGGATCAGGGTAGAATCGTCTTGCATGGCGAGGGTCCCGCCGATGTGCATATTGAAGCGTGCCAAGAAGATGGTGCCGCAGCACAGTTGTCCGGTAGGCTTCTGCTCAAAATTTTCCAGAATCATGATGTGCTTACCGGCAATTTTTTTCTGGTCCTCGGGATCATCAGCCGAAACCAATTGGCCGTGGAATTTGCCGCCTTGCTCATAAACGCGGATGACTCCACCGCCTTCTTCGTCATGCCAGGTACCAGCCGGGCTCATGGTTGCAGGCCGAAAAGATAGAGACATGATACATCCGACGGCGGCAATGATGGGAAGAAAAGAGGAAGGATGACGGAGCAAGTTTCGCAGGAAAAGGAAGATAGTCATGGGTTAGTTGTTCGGAGCGTGTACACATAAGATACGAAAAGGGGCCTCCTTGCATGGTCCCAAAAAACATCTCTGGTCGGAATTTGGGTCTCAGCGGGGAAATCACTTCCCTCACCTGAATCATTCAGCCAAACAATGGAATGGGAATTTCTCTCTTCTTCCTGGAAGAAAGACGGCCTTTTTGCTAGTTTTCCAACTAAGAAAGAAGCGAGATGATAGAGACGGGAATGGAAGTTCTTCCTTTTCAGCCAATTCTGCTTCGTTGACAACTTGGCTGCTTACCCCATGAGCGAATCCAGATCAACAATTGCCTTACCATGACCCCAAGCCCCCGCGGAATCCGATTATATGGAGCTGCCCGCTGCCACAAGACCCAATTCTACCTCACCCATTTGAAGGAAAAGGGAATCGAACACATCTTTCTGGATGTGGAGGAAGATGAAGCCGCAGCTATTGAATTGCGTAGTTTGTACGAGAGCGGCAAACTCAACTTCCCTACCTTTCTCATTCACGGCAAAAAGCTCCGCAATCCCCGCATCGAGGAATTGGAGAAATGGTTGGAGAAGAAGAAGCCATGAACCACACCACTGGACAAAAGTCCAAATGATGGCTTCATAGCGCAGCACTCACCACACAGGCGGGTTGGCCACGAAGTCCGAGGTTAGGGGCGGAAAGTGGCGTTGGGCTGGGACTAAGGAATTCAAAGGAGATTGAAGAAATGTCTAGTGCTTTCGGAGCTAAGTAACTGACCAAATAAAACGCAGGCATTTTTTCGACTGTCCAGGAAGAAAAGGTGAGTCTATAGATATAGGTGAGCCTTTTCCGACGCAGTAAGGCGGAAAAAGCATGTCCTGAGCTTGTCGAACGGGGGCAAGCTTTATGGATGGGAATTTCATTCCTAAAGCACTAATGGTGTGGAATCCTCCTACAGCGACACCCCTCGCTTCCAGGGAATGAAATCATCCTGTCCCAACCTGACCGCGTGGGGCAATACCTCCCCGCTGGCTACTTGGATGATGTAGTCCAACATTTCCGCACCTTTGCTTGCGATGGTGTCGTCTCCTGTGATGATGGTCCCGGCGTTGAGGTCGATCAGGTCCTGCATGCGCTTGGTAAGGGCATTGTTGCTGGAGACTTTGAGGACGGGACAGACCGGATTTCCGGTAGGGGTACCCAAGCCGGTGGTGAACAAGATGATGTTGGCCCCAGAGCCAGCCAATCCAGTGGTGCTTTCGACATCATTGCCGGGGGTGCACAGCAGATTCAGGCCGGGATTGACAGAAGGTTCGGTATAGTCCAGCACGTCGGTGACGGGCGAAGTGCCACCCTTTTTGGCGGCACCAGCGGATTTGATGGCGTCGGTAATGAGGCCGTCTTTGATGTTGCCGGGGGAAGGATTCATGTCAAAGCCTGAGCCCACCGATTCTGCCGAGGCCTCATAGGCCCGCATCAATTGGATGAATTTCTCCGCCAATTCCGGCGTTTCGCATCGGTCGGACAATTCCTGCTCGACTCCACAGAGTTCTGGAAACTCGGATAGAATGGCTGTTCCGCCCAGGCTGACAATCAGATCGGCCACTTGGCCCACGGCGGGATTCGCTGAGATCCCAGAAAAGCCATCGGAGCCGCCACATTCCAGGCCGATGACCAATTTGCTCAGGGGAGCGGGCTGGCGAGACGTTTGATTGGCGATGGTGAGGCCGACGAAAGTTTGTTTGATGGCATCGGCGATCAACTCTGGCTCAGAGCGGCTTTGTTGCTGCTCGAAGAGGTACAACGGCTTGTCAAAGGCGGGGGCAATGCGTTCAATGGCTGCTTGCAAGTCCCGGATCTGGGCATTTTGGCAACCCAAACTCAAAACCGTAGCTCCTGCCACGTTGGGGTGGGTGATATAGCCCGCCAGCAAGCGACACAAGGTTTCCGAATCCTGGCGGGTGCCTCCACAACCGCCTTGGTGGGTGAGAAATTTGATGCCGTCCACGTTGGGGAAAAAGCGATTCTCTTTCACGGAAGTCGCACTGCGGCTGATATCGGCTCCCAGCAAGGCAGACTCATTCGCCCCGGATTCATGCAAGCGCATGAGGGTTTTGACGTCGAGGTCGTAGGAAGTCCGCTTGGCATAGCCCAATTCAGCCATGAGAATTTCCTCCATGACTTTCACGTTGCGGTTTTCGCAGAACACCAACGGAATCACCAGCCAATGATTGGCGGTCCCTACTCGCCCATCGCTGCGGGGATAGCCCATGAAGGTCGTTTTCGCCCATTTGCTCACATCGGGCGCAGCCCAATCCAGCTTGCGTTCCCCCAAGGCGTAGTCGCTGACTGAGTGCCGCACATTCTTGGTGCTCAACAAGCCTCCCCTTGGAATGGCTTGGACCGCTTTCCCAACCAGCACCCCGTACATGTGAATTTCATCCCCTACTGCGAAATCCTGGGTGGCAAATTTATGTTTGCCCGGGACTTTGCCGGGCAGTTCATAGGTTTCGCCATCGAATTCGACCTGACTTCCGCCAGGTAAATCGCGTAAGGCAACGATCACATTGTCAGCCGGATGTACTTTCAACACAGAGTGAGCCATAGTCCTTGATGGTTTTTGTCAAAAATACAGGCTAAAAACAGAAGATGAACGCGAAAACGCTTGAACGGAGAGAAGTAGCGCTGGATTCTATTCGGAGTCGTTGATTTGATGTCGATGACACATGTACTGCTTAATGTCGAACCGACGAATGCTGAATGAAAAAGGATCTGCCCCCATGCCTCTTGCCTGTGGCAAGCGAAAGGGATGCAAAAGGTCTGAGCTTGCGAAGAGTCCGTAGCGAAGCGGAGGACGGAGCGTCAGCGGACCCTGGAGCAGCCCGACCCCGGACGAGGCTTTTGCCTAGGCCGGGGATTCGCCCAACACCAACTTCAGATGTGCCAAATGATGCGCCCCATGCCACACATAATGACTCAATAATTCATCTACGGTCCACCAACCAGATTCAGGGTGGCGGATGCGACGCGCAAAATCGGCTTCTGACAAGGAGGCTATCAGCAGGCCCCAACGGGTATGCAAGGCTTCCAGTAAGGCCAGGGAAACCTCAATCGGCCCGTGCTGCGCATCGTGGAGTTGTGCCCAAGCTTGCTCGTCATAGGCTTTGAGCGTGGGTTCATCTTCGGTCAGCGCCCAACGAAAACGCAGGTACGCATTCAAATGGCTGTCTGGCACGTGGTGAATCACCTGACGCGCCGTCCAACCGCCGGGACGATAAGGAGTATCCAATTGCGCTTCTGAAAGCTGACTGGCAACTGAGCGATATTGTTGGGGGATGGCCTCGATCTGTTGCCGATAATCGACCCGTTGTGCTGGCGTCAGGATCGGCTCAGGGATCGGCTTGCCGATGGGATATTGCAGAGAATGCATGGATCAGGAAGTTTGGGGTGTGGGCAGACGCTTCATGTTGGCGAAGGCTTGTTCCAAATCAGCGATCAATTCCTCTGGTT
>JBCCCJ010000258.1:0-7015 GCA_039033615.1 Bacteroidota bacterium | reverse complement strand
GGCCCAAAATCTCGATAAGGCTGTTCATGGCGCTGTCTGACAGTTGAAAATCAAGCAGATAAAATCTCAGAGCTTAGGGAAAAAGTATCAACTGGTGTGAAAGGTACAAAATTATTAGAAGTTTTACCCCTAGCTTGCCAAACTTTTGCCAATCAGGCGGAATTTTTATGCGATTTGGACAAATTCTTTCCTTTGACATCCAGTCAGATTGCGCGTAATTTGCTTCTATGAAACATTGGATATCGCTTGTTTTGATCCTTTGGATGGTCCCGGCTTTTGGACAGCAAGCCATAGGACTCCGCTTTGCCTCGGATATTCACTTTTTCCCTCGGGCGAAAGATTATGCACTGGTTGACAATGCATTTACTACCGGAAAATTTGGGGTGTACTACAACAATTACAAACCCAATTCTGGCTTTGAAGTAGGCCTCAATGTGAACTACAAAGATGGGAACGGCAAAGGCTTCCCAAGTTTGCCGGTGGTGATGCGGGATTATGGGCAGGATGAAACCCAAAATGTTGGGATGACTGCCCTGGAAATGGACCTCAAAGTTGGGCCTCGCTTTGGGTACCTCTATCCCAGAATCGGGTACATCCTGGGGTATCGCTTCACCCAACTAGGTTTCCAGGAAAACGGCTTCGAAGATCCTGTCAATCCCTGGTACTTGATGCTGCCCTTTGGTTTGTCGGTGAATCTCCCCACCAATTATGGCTCCGTAGGATTTGGAAGCTTTTTCAATGTCGGTATTTTCAACGTCCTGAGAGATCCCAATCCCGGCGATGGGAACATCTATGACGGAGGCAGGGAACGCTTCATCACTTTTGAAATCACCGTGTCCTACGAAACCCGGCGATAGGGAATCATCGCCATCAATTCCTCCAGATAGCGAGCATCCACCTCCGAGAAATCGTCCAATTGATCGCTGTCTACATCTAGGATCAATTCGGTCTGTCCATCCTGAACCAAAGGAACCACGATTTCGGATTTCGACAAACTGCTGCAGGCAATGTGTCCAGGAAATTCCTCCACATTGGGCACCAGGATGGTCTCTTTCCGCGCTGCCGCCGTACCACACACCCCTCTGCCCCAGGCGATGCGCGTACAGGCCAGCGGTCCTTGAAAGGGCCCCAGCACCAATTCTTCTCCGTCCCGACGATAGAAGCCTACCCAGAGGAAACCCAGGGCTTCTTTCAGCATCGCACTGATGTTCGCCAGATTGGCGACCCAATCGCTTTCATCAGCGATTACCGCCTTGATCTGAGGCAATAGCTCCTGGTATCGCTCTTCACGACTGACACCTTCGGTCAGCAATATGGATTCAGACATGGGGAATTGGTTTGTTGGTTGATTAGATGTAGCGCGGTCTTCCAGGCCGCGTAGATGATTGGCAATTCAGAAATCGGTTGGGGAGGCTTCTCCACAGCTGCTGACATCTCTACATCAAATACTTAAACCGAGGACGCTTGGGTGTAACGTCTCCGAGGCGTTTTTTCTTAGCTTTCTCAAAGTCGCTGAAGTTTCCTTCAAAAAATGTCACCTCCCCGTCATCTTCATAAGAAAGAATATGGGTCGCCAAGCGGTCGATGAACCAGCGGTCGTGCGAAATCAGAAGTACACAACCCGCAAAGTTTTCGATGGCTTCCTCCAAGGTCCGCAAGGTATTCACGTCGATGTCGTTGGTAGGCTCATCCAACAAAATGACATTCCCACCTTCTTTGAGGGTAATGGCCAAATGAAGGCGGTTTCGCTCTCCACCAGACAGTACCTCCACTTTCTTTTGCTGGTCCGCACCTGCGAAGTTGAAACGATTCAGGTAGGCGCGAGCATGCAGTTGGGTATTCCCGATTTCGATGTATTCCGCCCCTTGGCTGACCACTTCATAGACCGATTGATCGGGCAAGAGGTCTTTGTGGGTTTGATCCACATAGGCCAATTTCACCGTAGCCCCCAAGTTAATTTCGCCATTGTCTGGCTGTTCCTCCCCCATCAGCATGCGGAACAGGGTAGATTTCCCGACCCCATTCGGGCCGATGATTCCGACCACTGCATTCTTCGGCACGTTGAAAGAAAGGTTTTCGATCAGCACCCGATTGTCGTAGGACTTGGTCAGGTTCTTCACATCTATCACCTGCTCTCCCAATCTCGGTCCGGGTGGGATGTAGAGTTCTAGTTTGGATTCGCGTTCCTTGGCCTCCTGACTACTCAATTCTTGGTAAGCATTCAAACGCGCCTTCCCCTTGGCCTGACGAGCTTTGGGAGCCATTCGGGCCCATTCCAATTCCCGTTTCAGGATTCTTTGACGCTTGCTTTCTGCTTTTTCTTCCTGTGCCAGTCGATTGGATTTTTGTTCCAACCAAGAACTGTAGTTTCCTTCCCAAGGGATGCCTTCTCCCCGATCTAATTCCAGAATCCAGCCCGCCACATTGTCGAGGAAATAGCGGTCGTGCGTCACGGCAATGACGGTTCCTGGAAAGTTCTGGAGGAATTGCTCCAACCAATGCACGCTTTCTGCATCCAGGTGGTTGGTCGGCTCATCCAGCAAAAGGATGTCGGGCTTACTCAACAACAAGCGGCAAAGGGCCACCCTTCTTCGTTCCCCTCCAGAGAGGACTTTCACACTTGCGTCATCAGGTGGACAACGGAGCGCCTCCATGGCTACTTCCAGCGTATGATCCAGGTCCCAGCCATTCAGGTGATCCATTGTTTCGATCAGCTCCCCTTGCTCATCAATCAGCTTCATCATCTCGTCATTCTCCATCGGCTCGGCGAGCTTGTTGGAGATGGCTTCGTAGGCTTCCACCACTTCCACAATGTGAGCCACTCCCTCCTTGACGATTTCTTTGACCGTTTTGCTTTCGTCCAATTCTGGCTCCTGAGGGAGATAGCCGATTTTGTATTCTTTGTCGAAAACGATTTTCCCCTGATAATCTTCATCCAGGCCCGCGATGATTTTCAACAGACTGGATTTCCCCGCTCCATTGAGACCTAACACCCCGATTTTGGCTCCATAGTAAAAAGAAAGCCAAATGTTTTTCAGCACCTGCTTTTGAGGGGGATAGATTTTACTCACTCCTTGCAGGGAAAAAATGATCTTCTTATCCGACATATATTTCTTAGTTAGTCAGTAGCATTCCAGTGAAATCGGAAGCAAAGATACCATTTCAAGAGAGGGATTCAAGTCTCCCTTTTCCGCCAACTAATCCTTCGCCGGAAAATTGACAGCCAGTTGAAATATCTGTAAGTTCGAGTCTTTCTTCAAACGCTGTATCTGGTCCCCCTTTTTGATTCGTTGCTCCCATCCTTACGTAAGCTTCTATGCTTTCCCTCAGACTCGTTTGTTTTCTTTTGTTTCTCCCTTTCGCTGCCATGGCCACCACTTATTACGTAAGTCCCTCTGGGTCAGACCTTGCAGACGGTTTGGGACCAGGAACGGCATGGCAAAGCCTGCATCAAGTCAACAACCATCCGATTCAAGCTGGAGACAGCATTTTATTGGAAGGAGGACAAAGCTTCTCTGGAAATCTGGTATTTCAGTCTCCCCGTTCGGGCACCGCCCAACAGCCGTTGTACATAGGTAGGTACGGCAGTGGAAAAGCCAGCATCTTGGCAGGCAGTCTTTCTGGTATTTATGTAGAAAATGGGGCGGGGATTCACCTGGAAAATCTGATCATCATCGGGGACGGACGGGCCCAAAATGATCAGGCGGGGATTCTCTTCTACACCGATCAATTGCTGAGCGAACGCCTGGGCAATTTCCAATTGAGAAATCTGGCAGTCTCCGGTTTCAACAAAGGAGGCATATTCTTCTATGCTGAACCCAGCACGACCGAATTGGGATTCAGCGACATTCTGATCGAAGGCTGTGAAGTCTCTGACAATGGAGATCATGGCATCAAAATCGAGGGCAAGGTTCGGACCCAGGGATATGCGCATGCGAATGTGATGATTCGGAATTGTCTGGCTCACCACAACCCTGGCCAAATTGGAAAAGGCAATGCGCATACCGGCAATGGCATCGTAGTCGGCAATAGCGACACGGTACTCATCGAGCGTTGTATCGCCCACCACAACGGCGCAGAGAATTCCTTTCAAGGCGGTGGCCCCGTGGGAATTTGGGCCTGGGATTCCAGAAAGGCGGTGATTCAACACTGCGAATCCCATCACAACCAGACGGGCAGCAGCAAAGACGGAGGGGGATTTGACTTGGATGGCGGGGCGGTAGAATCTGTTCTGCAATACAATTACTCTCACGACAATGAAGGAGCCGGGTATTTGATGGCCGAATATGATGGCGCCCGCCCCTTGCAGCACTGCGTCATTCGCTACAACATCAGCGAAAACGATGGTCGAAAAAACAGCTACGCAGGCATCATGCTCTGGCGAGGGCTCGGGGTCCTCAGCGACATAGATATCTATCATAACACCATTTTTGTTGCTCCCGCTGCCACTGGAAATCCCAGAGCCTTCTGGTCCCTGAGCAATGGGCTGGAGCGCATTCGGGTCATGAACAACCTATTTGTCACGACCGGGAATGTCCGCTTGATTCACAAATCGCACGGCAGCGGAGCAGATATTGATTTCATCGGAAATGGCTATCACAATCCTACTCAGGTCTCCATTCGAGAAGGCACGACCACCTATACCGACCTGACTGGCTGGCGGGCTGCCCGAAACCAGGAAATTTTCGATGGACAACCAACGGGCCTGTTGGGAGATCCCCTCTTGAACCATCCTGGAAACGGTGGAACCCTCAATGATGTGGACCTCCTCCCTACTCTGCTCGCCTATCAAATCGGGGAACAATCCCCCGCCCTGCAAGCAGGCATTGATTTGGTGGGAGACCTCAACCTTGATCCTGGCCAGCAAGACTTCTTTGGTCTTTCTCTTCCGCCCCAAGGCCCTTTGACCATGGGAGCAGGTGCCGCCACGCTACCGGCTTTATCGCTGGAACCCTGGCTGATTGAAGAACCCGATTCCTCTAGCAAGGAACAGTGGTTTTGGTCCCTTTCTGAGAATCAGCAAGTCTTGCTCCAACATTTGCATCCAAAAACGGCCAATTGGCAGATCGAAGTGCTCGATGTATTGGGAAAACGAATCTGGCAAACGAATCATCCAACGCAAGCGGAGCAAGCCACAAGCCTTCCTTTACCCGACCTAGCACCTGGTCCTTATTGGGTACGCCACTCAGATGGCAGAAGCTCTCAATGGCTCCGAATCCAGGCTCCATAAAAAAACCGACCCGGAGGGGTCGGCTGATTTTTTTTAGAAAGAACGTATCTATTTCTGCTCTGGAGCGGCTCGTTCCACCTCTCCGCGAATCCGCAGCACCATATTGACAGGCTCGAAATTCCCGGTGACGGTAACCGTTTTGGTTTGATGTCCGGCTTTGCCGCTGGTGTTGAAAGACACGTCAATGAATCCTTCCTCCCCGGGAGCAACTTCCTCTTTCGACCATTTTGGGGTGGTGCAGCCACAAGAAGCTTTCACCCGGGTCAATTTGAGGGGCTGGTCTCCGGTATTCTTGAAGGTGAAGGTATGGTTCACTTTGGTACCAGTGGTAACCTTGCCGAATTGATGCATGGTCTCGCCCCACTCTACAGAAGTTTTGGCCATGCTCTGCGCCTCTTCCATATAAGCTGGCTTCGCTGGTTTGGGAGCGGCTGGTGCAGCCGGAGTGGTAGCACGAGCAGACTGAGGCACCTCGATGCTTTGCGCGGGCTTCGGCGCTGGTTTTGCCTGAGCTTGCTCTGGCGCGGGCGTGGCACGAGATGCTTCGGCAGTGGCAGTCGCCTGACGAGCTGCGAGTCGTTCCTGAGTTGCCAATTTGCGTTTGGCATATTCCAAGACTTGCGCCTGCATTTCGGGCGAAAGATCTTTCATGACTTGCTTCAATTCTTTTTGAGGCTTTGCTGCTTTTTCCGTTTGGGCTTGAAGCGAATTCAAATTGGTGAACGCCAAGACAAAGCAGGTAATCAAAAGAAAAAATAAACTCCGTTTCATGTTGATGACTTTTTTCATTGGGTGGTGAACAAATCTTTCTCAACTTGCATATTCTTTTCCATTACTTCAAACGCGAATAGGGAAAGCTTGTTGCCTCCTGATCGCCTTAACCTGTAGAAGCAAGAGTCGTACACTTGACAAAAAATATATGGCTTACCCTGCTGCCAATCCAATCCAACTCCAGGTAAAAGGCATGACCTGTGCCAATTGTGCCCTCGGAGTAGAAAAATATCTCAAAAACAGTGGGCAGGAAGAGATTTCCGTGAGCCTGGCTGCCGAAGAAGTGCGGTTCCTTCGACAACGCGACACCCAACTGGAAGACATCATCCGGGGAATTGAGCGCCTCGGATTCCGCGTAGTTACCGGAGATTCGCCTGAATCTGAACAAGAGAAGCCCTGGCAGCGTTTGGAATGGCTTTTTGGCTTTTGCCTGCTGTGGACCCTCCCCCTACTGGCTCACATGTTTCTTAGCTGGCACTGGTTGCACAATCCCTGGGTGCAATTGCTGCTCGTCATTCCGGTGTATGGAGTGGGCGTTTTTCACTTCGGTCGCTCGGCTTATTTTTCGGTAAAAAATGGCGTCCCCAACATGGATGTACTGATCATCATTGGGGCAACTGCCGCCTTTGTCTATAGCCTATACGGCACCCTGTTCGAGTTGGGGCCTGATTTTCTGTTTTACGAAACCGCAGCTTCCATCATCACGCTGGTTCTCCTGGGAAACATGATGGAATACCGGGCTGTCAAGCGAACCACAACCGCCTTACAAGAACTCGGGGAGTTACAAGTAGAAACGGCCAAATTGGTCAATCCTTTTTCAAATGGCCCCAGCTTCCAAGAAGTGCCAATTGATGAGGTCAACAAAGGGTCCATTTTACAGATCAATGAAGGGGACCGCATTCCCCTGGATGGAGAAATCGTTTCTGGTCAAGGAGAAGTAGATGAAGCCGCCATCACTGGCGAAAGTTTCCCACGTGCGGTAGGCCTCAAAGAACAGGTAGTTGGCGGCACCCT
>JBCCCJ010000257.1:0-7025 GCA_039033615.1 Bacteroidota bacterium | reverse complement strand
TTGATATAGTGCATTATTATTATCCGGATCTACCCGTAGTACGTCGTTCAAGTATTCCAATACTTCTTGGGGGTTGGTCTGGTCTTCTTCCAAAAAGGGATGATCCGACCGGGGAACGCAATTAAAAAGAACCAGGACGCTCAAAAGCCAGGGGATTGTAGCGCAAAATCGCCCCGGTGATGATGCCCAACAAGGGCGGAATCAAGAAGGTGATCACCAGATTGGAGCGGTCCCGGAGTTTGTTGGTAAAGTTGCGGGCAAAGAGGGTCTTGAATTGGGAAAAACGATTCACCCAGGTATGGGGAGCGGCTTCTGGGATACCAAAAGAATCTGCCTTTTCCTGCCGCTCTTTTCGGGATCGCTTTGCCTGAAAATCTCGGTAATTTGCCTGCCAAAAGTCCGGCGAGAATTTCCTCACCGGCATGGGGGTGCCATCAATGTCTTTCAAAGGCTGCTCCAGGGTATCCAGCAGTAGGTCTGGATTGACATTCTGGGGGAGGCTGAAATCCACGTCAGGATCGACTTCTTCGGCGAAGGGTTTGAAGTATTCCAGGGCCTGATAGCCATTCCCAAAGAAGGCCAGTTTCCCGCCCTGATCCAACAGCACCACCTTGTTGAACATATTGTACAAGCGAGGGCTCGGCTGATGGATGACCACGAAGATGATTTTTCCCCGGAAGGTCAGTTCGCGAATCAATCCCAGGATCTTCTCCGAATCTTTGGAGGAAAGGCCCGAAGTTGGTTCGTCCAGAAAGAGAATGTCGCTCTCGGAAAGCAGTTCCAGCCCAATGTTCACCCGCTTGCGTTCGCCCCCGCTCAAGACCTTGTGCAAGGGGCTGCCTACTTTGACGTTGCGCTTTTTGAATAAACCGATGTCTCGCAAGACCTTGTTGACAAAGGTGTGAACATTTTTGCGGTTAGGATAACGAAGGCGGGCGTTGAAATAGAGGTTCTCATACACGGTGAGATTTTCAAACAAGAGGTCATCCTGCGGCACGTAGCCGATGAGGTCTCGAAGTCGATCATATTCCTCATGGAGGTTGAGGTTATCTACCAGCACTTGCCCGTGTCCTGGTTGGTAGAGACCGTTCATCAGATTGATCAGGGTAGATTTCCCACTCCCACTCGGCCCCAAAATGGCGACCAGTTCTCCCCGTTGCACCTCAAAGGAGACGTCATCTACGCCTTTGGTTTTGTCCTGAAAACTGAATTCCAGCCCTTGGGCGCGTAGCCGCCTGAAACCAGCCTGCACCTTTTCAAAATGCTGTTCCTTCGCATCCCAAAAAATGATGTGGTTCTGAATCCGAATGCGGTCTTGTTGGGTGAAGGCGATGTCGCCCTTGATCAGCACATTGTTGAGATAGACCGGGTAGGGGCATGCCTTGGTCTTGATCCGAAAACTGCCCTGATCGTCCAAAGGCTCAATCGCACAAGACCAAGTCCGATCCAGGTCATCATCAATGGTGATGTCGTGCTCAAACTGGTTCCCGATGCGGTATTGGGCGTTTCCCCCCGCCAACGAAAACAACTCTCGCTCCAGCAAAGGGTGAACCACCAGGGTCCTGACGTTGATGAGCAATTGTCCCGCCAACACCAGATCATCCAAATTGACCCGAGTCCAGCCGCTGGTAGGCTTGCCGTTGATGCGCAGGGGTTCTTCTTCGGTCAGATCCCGCATGAAGATTTTGGCTCCTTCTAAGCGGAGTTGCAAAAAGGCCTTTTCGTCAGCCGTTTCACTCACCTCAAAATCACTCCCTTCGTGGTTCAAATAACACGAGCGAATGGGCGTCCCCAGGTGTTTGAAATAATATTTGAGGTCCTGATAGGTGAGAGAATATGATTCATTGATCCGAACGGGCTGCTCATGCCGCATCAGGCGAGAGAAATGAGGAGCCAGACGCAATTTGCCCAGTCGGATGTTATGTTCGGTGTCTCGCTGAATGAGAATCAGGCGACGATTGACCCGCATGAAAAGCAGATCCAGGCCAGGCAGAGGGAGTTGGACGGGAGAATCGGGATGATCAGAGATGGTCATGCACCGGATGGTGGCAGTCGGGTCTTCTGATTCCATTTCCTCCGGGGCCATATCGGGCCGCATCAAGCGGTTGAGGGTCTGCAAATCCCCTTCTTCTACCCCCATCCCAATGCCAATCTGATGCAGGAGAGCCATTTCCTGCTCATCTACTTCATCTGCAGCCATCAATTCATACAGCTTGGTGAGGAGGAAAATTTTCTCTTCGTAGGCGAGGCGCTCCTCCAAACTTTTGAGCAGACCTGCTTGATCCAGGTTTTGGCGGACATGGGCAGAGAACTCACTCACCAATAGGTTGGCGAGATCCTTGGGATATAGAGACTGGAAATATTGATGGACGTAGGCTTCTTCTTCTTCAGATACCTGCCCATCAGCCATCGCCATCAGCGAAAACAGTTTGACCGTTTCATTCAGCAGGGTTTGCTGAAGTGCCTGCTTGTCAATGCTGATGGAGGGGGTACTTGGCATAGGTAA
This sequence comes from Bacteroidota bacterium, assembly GCA_039033615.1. GTDB lineage: Bacteria > Bacteroidota > Bacteroidia > J057 > J057 > JBCCCJ01. The sequence goes on along the minus strand of JBCCCJ010000257.1, from coordinate 4,519 downwards.
AAATGCCTAGCGATATGCATACTGCAACGCCCAGTGAACGCCATCGTTGGTGGCATCGTACATGCGGACCTTGATGTAGTAGGTACCCGTGTACCAAGCGGTGAATGTAGCCACTGCTACCTGATCGGTATCGGTATCCTTGTCGATGAGGTTCCAATATCGATCATAAATGTACACGTCGATGTCTCGCGAATAGTTACAACCTCCCACCACGAGCGCATAATCGTTGCCACTGTAGAAGGTTCGGGAGAAGGTCGTAGATTCTCCGTTGTCAAGCGTACCAGTGGTGTAGGTATCCCGGACATTGAACCCCAACGACAACAACTGGTAATAAATCTTGCTAGCTGCCCGCTTAGCCTCTTCCAGGGTAGCCAACCCGGTACGGGGGAAGAAACCGACTCCAATCAGGGTTAGGACGGTCAGAGGGATGAAGATGAGTTTTGCAAAACGGTTCATGCGAAAAGAGTTGAAATGGGTCTGGGTAATTGTTTGCTAACCTTGCTCAATGGCTTCAATGATGCGGGTACTTACCTGGTTGAGGGTTTGGACATGTTCCATGGCCACCTTATTGGTTTCCCCAACCGGGATGACGGCCTGAATTTCGCCCAATCCATCAGAAATAGATTTCACCAATGGGTGAGCAGAGGCATCAGATCCCAATTTCCCCAACTCGTCGGTATAGTACTGGATCAGCGAACCTTGATTGAGCAATTCTGAGTGATCTTCGGAATAATTGTCTTTGAGGTGGGCACTAACAACTCGCAGGCCTTCCAACCATCCGCCGATGCCAGCAAGCACGACGAGGTCTTCTTCCCCAATGGCTTCGATTTGTCCTTGAATCTCGCCCTGAATGTTGTCGAGTTCCGCCCGCATATCAGACCAGGCTCCCCGGCGGGCCAATTCATTGAGGTCTTCCCGCTTTTCGGTGAGGACTCTTTTGATGCCGAGGTCTTCGCCCAACTCAAACACCAGACTACTCATATACCCAAAGTTCTCCGCATCTTCTGCATTGATGGCGACGAAAGAGTCTGCCACTCGCACCCCGAGGTTCAATGACCGGGCATATTTGTTGTCGTAGCTGCCGTTTTGGTTGTAAGAAGCCAATTCATTCCAGCTCACCCGATCCAGTTTGTCCAATGCACTGAGAATTTCTCCTGGGGAAGGGACCAGGTAGTTGCTCATGGCTTGCTGCTTGTCTGCTTCAGAAACGCCGGTGTCTTTGTTATCACTGGCACCGCCATCTTTTTTCAAGAGTGCTTTGATATCTTTCACGTCCGTTTCGGCCTCTGCCTGATCACTTTCGGTGGCACAAGAACACAACAAACACAAGGCAACAATGGCAATGAGTCGATACAGATACATAATCGTCAGCTGTAAGGGGAAGTGGATTTTGATTGGTACATGAACCCCAAAAGTGGTTCTTCTGCTCAAATATACATACTTTTCGCCAATGCCCAACAGCGGGCAATCAACCCATGATTTGGTATGAATTTGCTTTTTGAACAACCCTCCTGGGTACTTGCCATCATCGCAGGTGTCATCATTTTGGCTGAATGGCTGGTCAAAAAAACCTGGCTTCGCCACCTCAGCACCGCGCTGCTGGTCATCGTTTTGGGGGCGATCCTTGCCAATCTTGGGGTCATCCCTAGCGCCTCCAGCCAGTATCCCATGTACAGTGGCATCTTTACCTACTTAGCTCCGCTTTCTATCTTCTTTTTGTTGCTGGAAGTGAATCTCAAAAGCCTTCGGCAAGCGGGTCTCCCCATGTTGATTCTGTTTTCCGTTGGAGCGGTGGGTACGGTGCTTGGCGTGCTATTGGGAATGCAGGTCATTGATGGGGCTGCGGTTTTTGGAGATGCCTATCAAGCCTTGGGAGGAATGTTCACTGGCACGTATACGGGGGGAAGTGCCAATTTCAATGCGGTCGCTCTGCATTATGGCATCATGGAACAAGGGACCCTCTACGCTGGTTCTGCCGCCGTGGACAATATCATCACCGCGATTTGGATGATCCTTTCCCTGGGGCTGCCGCGGCTGCTTCATCTTCGCTTTCCTCGCAAATTGCCCGAAATCCCTGCCAAGGCACAGCAGACAATCGACCAACATCAAGAAAGGGCTACCCTGGATCCCGCCTCTTTGTCCATTCTCATTGGCTTGGGACTAGGGACCATCTGGGTATCCGATTTCTTTGCGGGTGTGCTGGGGAATTTGGGTTGGGAAATTCCATCGGTTCTCATTCTCACCACCATCGCGCTCGGCTTGGCGCAATTCTCCTGGGTTCAGCGGCTTTCGGGCAGTCGATTACTTGGTATGATGAGCATCTATATCTTCCTCACCGTGATTGGCGCCTATTGCGAGATCGCCGCCCTATTAGAGATGTGGGAAATTGCCTTGGCCATTCTAGGGTTGGTCAGCATCCTGCTCCTTGTACACAGCAGCCTGATCTATGGAGTAGGCGCCCTGCTCAAATATGATTGGGCCATGATTTCGATTGCCTCTCAAGCGAATATAGGCGGGAGCTCGACAGCACTGGCTCTCGCCAAGAGTCTCGATCGCCCGACCCTGATGCTCCCAGCTATTTTGATCGGTTCTCTAGGGAATGGAGTGGGCACCTATTTGGGCTTTCTCCTTGCAGCACAATGGCTTTGATTATGCTGTTAAGTGATACTCAGTGATACTCAAAAAATAACTTGGACCATTTCGCTTGTTCTTTCGTCCCAGTTCTTCGTCAAGGCTCCTCTTTGGGTCCCTTTTTCCCAAAGTTTCGCGACTTGGCTTAGTTTATCCCGATTCATCGGGAGTGTTGATTCCTTGATTCCCACCAAGCCGGGATCTTCGACTGGAAAGAAATATCTACGCGAAAATAAGCAAATGGGCATCCCCATCGGAGATGCCCATGATAAAAAAACAGTACTCTGGGGTGGTAGGTCAAGTACCGATTCCCCTTGGTTATATTAATGACGATACAATTGTCCGAAAAATGAATATTCCTCTTGCTTTTGTTCTCAACGGTAGGCCTCTTGTTCTGAACGGAACATTTCCTTTCATTTTTGAGAACTCTCGCCATGTATTTGTCCGATCAGTCGGGCTTCTCGGGTGAAGGTGGTAGCCATCTTTCGGCGGTACTCGCCTGCTCTCCGGGCGGGCTCAGAAAGCGCGCGCCCCCCTGCCAGCCTTGCCGTTCGGTGATGCGAATTCATGGACCTTGCATGAACCGGTAACCGAGGCCGACTTCTTTCCAGGACTTGGTTCTGACTGGGATTCACCACAAAGGACAGATCCTTTTGAGGAAATCGCTCCAGGTGCTCGGTTTCTAGCAAACCTCCATCCAGAGCAGCAGGCCCCGTATACGCAACCAGGGTTCCGCCAAGATATACATCTGCATTGGACACCCAATACTGAGAAGTGCCTACGTTCAGATTCTCAATCAAAAAGGTGTAGGGCTGGTTGGCCGCTAGTGGAATGTGCTGAAACATAAAGTGTCCGTCCGTAGTCGTGTAATACGAGCTTGCGATCGGGTCCTGGCCCATTACCTCTTCCGCAGTTCCCACATATAGATGAATGACTTGGGAAGTCTCCTGATTTCCTGCCTTAGGTTTCAGGTATATTTGTTGGAGCATGATCGGTTCACAAGAGATGAATTCCTGCCCCCAGCTGAGGGGATTGGCCTGCGTACGACTGACCACCTGATCGGCCTGCCAATTTCCGACTTGACAATGGGGGGCCGCAGTCTGAATACCGAGAGATTCAAAAGGCTGGCCCTCGGCAACCCAACGTACCCCTTGCGTGCTCTGTCCCTGATATTTCAAGGTGCCATGATGGTGATGGGGGGTTTCGTCCAGGACCATTTCAGCTTCCATTCCAGATCCCTGAGAAAATGGATAATAGGCCACCAGCCCCAGCTCATTCCCAGTCAGGGTTCCGCGCATGGTCTGATTGATTTGTTCTTTTCTTCGTGCATAACTCCAAATGCGGACCTCATCAATCGTCCCAGCCAAATGACTCATGAAAGGAGCGGAACCGATCTGAAGGTGAGGGTCATTTGTTGGAGCAACACCTTCCGCCAGGCTTATCAATTTGCCATTTTTGTATAATTTTATCTCCAACGTGTGCGCATCATAGGTGAGGGCGACATGATGCCACCCCATTGCCAGGGGTTCGGAATCGATCACTTGATCCCAGCGGCCATTGTGTCCAGCGGCCAGTCGGTAGTCAAATTCCGCCAGCATCCACAGCAGATGCCCCTCCCCAAATCCTACAGAGGACAGAAGAGGATTGGATAGATCGGAGTTCGGAGTCAGTTTGATCCAGGCTTCTTTGGTGTAGGAAGCCGGAAGAATAGGGCCACAATCTATCCAATTGGCATAGCCTTCCATTTGGAGGGCCTGCACAGGCGATTGAGCATTCAATAGGGGGTAGATCAGTGTCAGAACACTGAACAAGGTAGCGTAAATGGGGGCTTTCATCAGTAAAGGGAGTAACGTATGCTTCTATAGAAATTGGGTTTGATATGGGCAAT
>JBCCCJ010000256.1:0-7026 GCA_039033615.1 Bacteroidota bacterium | reverse complement strand
CTAAAGTGCGATGAATGGAAAAGTTTTATCCTTGGAATTTGTGCCGGGCTAGCCAATTCTCAAATGCTTGTTAGTCAGCAAGTTGAAGGGTGAACAAGTCTATTGACGATGCACGCCATTTCGTCCGTACTACCTCAAATAAGTATGAAGTGGTGATTTTTGATATTGTATTCGGGGAGAATCAACCTTCCCACTTGTTTACCGTCGAAGGCTTCCGAGAAATTCAAACCATCCTGGAGCCAAATGGGATTTTGTTGGTCAATTTTCAAGGAACTCTGGATCAAGGCCAAGCGGCCCTAGGTGCAAAATCCATTGGTAAAACATTGGAGGCTGCAGGTTTCACCGTAAATCAACACCAAGAGGAAAGTGCTGATAGCGTCAACCAAGACATCATCTTTTTGGCTGACATGTCAGATATGGACCTTTCGAAAGCTCTTGCCTCAATTTGGTTCAACGAATGGACGCCTAACATTCAATTTCAACCAAGCGAATTGATATCCGACCAGAAAGTTGATTATTCATCAGGTTATTTATTGACAGATGATCAGCCCCGATTAGAGCTAATCAACTCCAGGACGATCTTAGGCTGGCGGACAGCTAGCCTCACTCAGAACCGGAAAAAGATGCTCCAAGCTGGCTTTCGATTGTATCATTAGCCAACACCTGAGATACTTTCTCTCCCCAAACTGTCCGATTTCCCTCAAACTGTCCTCTCTCTTAAGCAAACTTTCCGCATTTTTTTACCCTTTTTCCTACAAAAGGACAGGAGGAGACTTTGGTTTCCAGAAAAAAGAAAGTGGTAATACTTGGGGATGAAAAGTATAGGGAGTTTGTGGGAATGAAAGTGTCCTGTTGTCCAGATCCCCGATTTCGTTCACCTCCATTTCCTGCTTATTCAGATGGGGAAAGAGAGTAGAGAAGTAGTACTTACCTCACTCCTCTGGCTCAAAGAATATCTCACACCCTTTCGACTTTCGATATTCCTGTAGATGATTGGCCAGGTCGTAGCGGTTACGGTAATCAAAGCGCTGGAAAATGTCCAAGCCTCGGGAGAGCGAGATCTTCCAGCCGGAATTGGCGAAGATGCCCCGGTCATGGAAGTGATCGCCTTGTTCAAAGTCGAACTCAAAAGTCAGCCCGGAATCCTCCAGATTCAGACTTAGTTCGTTGAGTTTCGCTCGCAATTCATCTTCCCCGTCATAGTCATACTTCGTGGTCAAGTGGACTATGATTTCGGACTCCTTGGGCTTGATTCGTAACAGCATCAGCAGAAACTCATACATGTTCCGGATTTGGTGGATGTGTCGGATACAGGGATCCACAACTCTGATCTCCGTTGCGTGTTGCAGGTAGGGACCAAACAACTTCTCATAGCTCACTCCGCTTTGATTTTCGCGCAGCACCACCTTTTTCAGTTCTTTGGGAAGCGCATTTTGGGTCGCGTCAACCGATTCTTTCGGCGCATGACCCTCCTGCTTTGGAGTTGCAACAGAAATCCCGGAAGAAACGGAATTAGAAGAAGTTTGGTTCTCTTCCACCTCCAAAGTTTCGACGATTCGCTCTTGTCCGGTTTCTTTATCGGTAAATGCAAAATCTACCGGCTCAAAGGTCGCATCAATCCGGAGGAGTTGATTCTTGACCCGCTTGCGGCCTTCCATGGCAAATTCCAGCAGCCGGCGCACCTCCTTCTTGGTGTATTCTCCATGCGGAAAAATCAGCTTCATCAGGCCTGAAAAGGTCTTGGTAACGCCATCCCGATCCCGGCTCGTGAGGCCTTCTGCCAGTTCATAGTATTCCTTGAAGGCATGTCCGTAATCCTCTTTGCGCAGGGCCTTGAAGATTTCCGCCAGATAATCCACGATGAAGCCGTAGCCTTTGGAAAACATCTCATTGCGCAGCTTATTCACTTCCCAACCTGGCAAGTAGCAATGCAGTCGATCCAGAAAGGCCGAATCGAGGTAGCCCTTAGGCAGGGACTCAAACAAGGTACTATGTTTGAGCATGTAGGGCACCGAATGGTCGGTATTGCCGACAAAGGCCATAGAAGCCGTAGCACCATACATGTCCCGGCCCCGGGAAAAGGACTTGTTGGCCATATAGTTTTTCATGATGTCCACCAGCTTTTTGTCTACCTTCTTATCCTTGCCCGCAAATTCGTCAAAAGCCACCGTGTCCCAAAAACCTACCAGTCCAATTTTCCCGCTGGAATTGTTGACAAAGAGCTTGGCCTGGGTGACGTCCCCGCCAGAAATGAGGATGCCGTGGGGAGAGAATTCCGAAAATACATGAGACTTCCCTGTCCCCTTGGGCCCAAGCTCGATAAGGTTGTAGTTGTTTTCGCAGAACGGAATCAGGCGGGTCAGCTGCAACAATTTGGTGCGGCGCTCAAAATGCTCGGGATTGAGTCCCAGTGATTGCAATAGCAGGTCCATCCACTCCTCGGTGGTAAAGGCCTTGCGCAATTCCTTGAATTCGTCTACATCGACCAGGGAAATCTGAATCGGCTTCAGCTTGTCTATGATCCATGGACTGCTGGTTTTGTCCTCCGTATAAAGATAGCCGAGATCTACGATGCACCAGACCCCACCCGTAAGCAGTTTGGGGTGATTTTTTACGGTTTCGTCATCAATCATCACCCGGCGGATGCCCAAATTGGAAAAACTTGCTTCGTAGCAGTCTTTCTTCTCATTCAGCGCCACCTCTACCCGATCGATCAACTTGAGAATGGCCTTCTCCCGTACGGTTGCCTTGATCAACTCCGCTTCATCCCGATGCACAAAATGCCGCCCCAGGATGTCCTTGACTGTCGCCAAGCCGCTTTGAATGGTTTCCTCTTCATCGCTGGCACAATACTGTCCCAACAGGTACTCCAACACATAAGAAGGCACCACGGCATTCCCTTTCAGCAATTGGGTCAGGTCTTTACGAACCACTTTCCCGGCAAAATATTCATTGATCTTGTTGTCTAGCATGGGGATAAGGGATTAAAAATCCGGGGCCATGGAAATGAAGACCCGAAAAGGGATGGAGCGATAGACTCGCATCTGATTGGTGCCAGGAATGAGCTCTTTGAGGGTAAGGTAAATGTCTTTGCCTTGATAATCATTGGCTTCCTTAATGAAGCCAAAGCGCAACTGAATCTCTCGCTTGCGGGCGTCGGTCGCATTAGAATCAAAGCGGTGGCGTTGCTTTTCAGACAGTAACACCCCTTCTTCTGAATAAAATCCGATTTCCAATTCCCGAGGCAATAATTTGGTGGCGGTTGGGTCAGTCTGATAGAGCCTGACAGAGACCTGATTCGTGGTGATCTTTCGGTTAGAACCCAATAGATCTACCTCTACATACTTCAGGTCAGTTTCACGCTTTTTATTCACCCGAATGACTGGCAACACAATCTCTTGAAGGGAGGTGCCCCCATGGACAAACTGACTACCCGCCCCCTTGACCCGAAGACGTTGCCTACCGGGAGGGAATAGTACTTCTCCTTCCCCCTCCAAACCTAGTTGGGCAAAGTCAAACTTCAAGAAGTGCGGTGGCTGCCCCAATTCCTGGCCGATGACAAAGCGACGGTGGTGCTTGACCACCTTTCCCTGCTTCTCCCAAGCGGAAAAATCTGCATCTTCGAGGGCCTTTCGCTGGAACAAAAAGCCGTGATCGGCGGTGATCAGCATGTTGCTACCGTTGAAGCGGGCAATTTTTTTGAGGATCAGGATTAACTCTTCGATCGCCTTTTCTGTCTCCTGAAAAACTTTGGCCTCCGAGCCGGTATCATCACCAGCGTCGTCGATCACGTTGTGGTAGATGTAGATTACCTCATGGTGGCGGAAGATCTCCCGCCCCTTGTCCTGGGATAGATCCATCAAATGCTGCTGCGTCAGGGCGGTTCCTTTGCTGTCATGTTGCTTGCTGAGGATCTTGCCACGATTGGCGATACCGGTGGCAGAGTTTCCGTCAGCAAGAACAGTGGTTTTGTCAGCCTCCATTTCGAGCTGAGCATGGGGCAAGAGCGCCGCCATTCCCAGTTGGGTGTAGGAAGGAAGTACCCCATAACAGGCGTCCACTTCTGCGGTGTAACGATCTTCCCGGTTGATGCGCTCGGCCAACTCTACCCCAATTTCATAGCGCAGAGCATCGGAGATGATTACGTAGATCTTGTTGTCGCGCTCAAGAAAAGGCTGGACCCAGCGAGCGTAAAAGTCCCGTTGGGAAGGAAGCCCAGTCAGTTCCCAGCGTTCAACCTGTTGGAGCTGTTGTTGCCAGGCTCGGCTCAAGGGCTCCAGAAACTCATTCTGGTACTGCCGATCGATCCAATCCCCCAACTCCTGAAAACGGTCGTCAGCTTGCAGCTGCTGAAAGTGCAAGCAAAACTTTCGGTACTGCTGGTCCACCTGATGGTATTGCTCTACATAATGCCGCAGCCCGTCCCCGAGGCTATCCAATTCAATCTCCAACTTGCGCAGCAGCAGCAACAGCTCGCTGGCGTGGTACAAGCTAAGGTAAGGGTGCTGGAGCGGTTCGAACCAAAAGGTCTGCCGCCGGCCCTGCACCAGGGCTTGCAGGCGCTCTGGATCAATGGTTTGGCTCACCAATTCCCCGCACCATTGATGGATCAACTGCCGATCAATGGCCCGAAAGACATCCATCTCCATCAACTCATCCGGTGTCTTGCTCACCAAATCATGGGCGATGTCCAGGTCCACCTCCATCTGTTTGGACAATGTTTCAAAAGCGATTCGATAGCGCTGCGAATCCTGCCACCGCTTGAGAAACACCTGCGCCTCTCGTCGCAACGGTTTTTGTCCTTCTTCCTCTGGGGCCATGTTCATGGCTTGCCGAAAGAGCAATACCACAAAGTCCCTTAGACCGGGTGTTTTGCTCTGATAGCCGTACCGTTGCTGCATTTCCTCCCAAAGAGCTGCATCCAGCCCGTATTTTTTTATGGCCACCCAATAGCGGGATTCTCCCATGGCCTCCTCTTGCAGCAAGGTCAACAGCATGTCTTCCCAATGAGGGGCTTGCTGCCCTAACACCACCGCGACCATAAACAGTGGCAACTGTTGGGGAGATTGGGGGGGAGGTTGCAACAAACGGGCGAGTTTTTCTCGCCGTCCCTGACTGTTGAAAAAGGCAAGGTGATCGGCTACTACCTCCCGGAAGTCGAGCGAGAGGTTCAGTTCGCGAAGGCTCATGGCTACCTTGTCCGTATGAAACTGATGGTGTGCCAGCAGCAGGTCTAGCAACCAGTTGTCCTCATCTTGGGGGCGGGCTTCTGGGCTGTAAATCAGAAAACGCTGCTCTGGCTCCCGCCGAGTGAGGCGATGGCGGAGCCCAAATTCATTGTTTTGGAGGCGAAGCAATTCCACCCCTGGTAATTCCAACTGCTCAAATTCTGCTTCTAGTTCTCCTCCCGCATCATACCAGAAGATGAGACGATGGGTGGTAAACTGTTCACTGAGACGATCTTGTATTGCGGACATGGACATGGACAGGGTTCAGGGTTCAGGGTTCAGGGTTCAGGGTTCAAATTTCGAAAATCCCGTATGGTGGGAGAGGGGGCTGCGGGAGGAAACAACTCACACCTCTACCTGGTAGTGATGCTTCATGGTTTTACTTATTTAGGCCCTTGACCGGGTAAAGCACCCGGCCGAGCTTGCCGTAGTTGACTTTGACGCCGTCGTCGAGGTCGAGTTCGATGCGCTGGGTGGCGAGGGGATAGAGGTGGTCGCGCTCGTAGGCTTCCAGCTCATGGAGCTGACGGGCGATAAGGTCGCGCTGCTTCTGGGCGCGGTTCTTTTCGGTGGCGCTGGTCGATTCCATCACTGCCACCTGAGCAAGGCTGCGGTCCTGCGCCTTGAGCTTGACCTGGAACTCCCGCAGGTACTCATTGAGCAGGCGGGAGAGGGTGTCGGGGCGGTAGCGGTGTAGATAGACCAGGGCCTGAAAGCCCTTGTCGGGACTGCTGAAGAGCCAGTAGATGGGCCGCTTCTGGTAGCGGCGGAGGTGATCTTCGTAAAAGTCCCGCACGAAATAGCGTCGCAGGTCCTGCCCCAGCGCCGTTTCGATGAAGGCCAGGTTCTGCGCGTAGTGTGCCTCCCCAAAGGCCACCCGCAGCCACTCCTTGAAACGGGCCACGATGTCGTCATCGAAATAGTCTCCCGCCAGCACCGGGATGATGTTGTCGTCGTCCGGCATAAATCTCCCCCGCTCGCGGGGGTGGCCAGGCAGCTCCTGCGCCGGGTCGGGGGTGGTAGACTCCCCGCTCAGACCTCGCAGGTTTTCGAAACCTGCGAGGTCTAGCTGAGCCACATATTCCTCCAGCCCCTCGCCCTGATTCGCCAGAATCAGGCCCGGCTGGTCCAGGCTGTAGCGCCCAAACATACAACCTACCGCATAGCTGATCAGCTGCCGCACTACCTCCTGATCGTCGAAGATCAGCTTGCCTGCCGCATCGAGGCGGGTGGCGGTGCTGTTGGCGATGTCGGTCTTGGCGGCCTTGAGCTGCTCCTTGTCGAGCAGGGTCTTGAGCGCCTTGTTCAGGGCGGTGGTGCTGGCAAAGCGCTGCCCTTCCAGCCGCCGGACCTGCGCCAGGATCTCCTCGTCCACGCTCATCTTCTCATAGCTCTCCGGCGAAAAGTGGTACTGCTTGCCCAACTCCTGCTGCAGGATGGTGATGTCCTGCAAGTCCACCTCCGGGGTCAGTTCTTCTTCCAGTCCATAGATCTCGATGAAGATGCGGTTCAGCTCCTCCTCCTTCGCATGCAGCTGGAAAAACTTTTCTGACCAAGTGTTTTTGAAAGCATTAAAAACTTCCTCTAATGGAAGGTCAGATTTGTTCCTCCATAAAAACGGACAATTGAAATCAAAACTACCTTCAAGAAATGCCCAATACTCATCGTAAATATCTAGGCAGAATTTTGATATCCCTTCAACTTTTTCTTTGAACCTAATACAAATCGGAATTTCTTTTATCACCCCAACAGTAAGGTTGATTGTTCCTCCTTTTATTGCCAGAATTTTTTCAATGAT
>JBCCCJ010000255.1:0-7030 GCA_039033615.1 Bacteroidota bacterium | reverse complement strand
TTCTTCCCACCTCTTCGTCAAAAAAAGCCTCATTTGGCCCGCCAAACTCGGTTTTTCTTCCTTGATCTGGAAAGAAATACCTTCCTCTTGCCGCCAAGAAAGTAAGCAAAGAAGCGCCGAAGCCCCATGCAACGCTCAATGCCGCGCCAAGAAGGAGAGAAAAGCCAATGGCTTGTCCTGTAGGGACCGAAATATGGGTAGCAGAAATGCGATCAAGTCACGACTTTGCGTGCCGTAGGTACGCCGATGTGAACACAATGACCCTAATACTCTCATCTTCATAAGCGCAGAAACCGCACGAATGACAGCCCCATAGCGTCAAAGCTGAATCATCCTCCATGCTCCAGCTGAAAGAATCCCGTTGACAATTTGGGCAAATTTGAGTGGCCATTTCAAGCTTTCTTACGAGGTACCGCATACCTCCTCATAGGGTTGTGAATTTACCATCCCTCATAGCGGACTTGAGCACCTGGAATAGGGGTTTTCATCCAATCTGGAATGGTCCACGTCTCCGCCGGATCCCGATAATCCAGGTCTTCGGGGGCACACGTATCTTGTTTGGGGTCGTAGCCTATGTTCCCCGCCTGATACCTGTCCTCCTGAAAATGCTTCAGGATCTTTTTCAACAACTGATACACGTCTAATGCCCACCCCGCTTCTTCTTCCTTTTCGATGGTGGTATAATAATCGGGCTGAGATCTCCAAAAAATCATCTTCGCAGTAGCAGGCTCACATAAGGGACTGTCCACAATCCACTCCAGAACCGTGGTCCCATCATCCCAATTGTATATATCGGCGATGAAGTGGAGTTCTGCCGGATCCGTAATGGATTCAAAGAGGTTTCTATCTGGAACATCCGTCTCATCTTCTGCCTCCTCTCCCGAATACTCGAAAAAGGCGTCTTGTAAGAGAGCGATCCTATGCTGAGGAATGATGATGGTCATGTAGGCCAAGCGTTTATATTCATGCTGCTTGCTCAAACTGATTGAGCGGTGTCCAATCAAACATAAGGAAATCCTCCAAAATTGCTCCTAGCAAATCCGTCAAAAGGATTTTTCGTCCCCTACTCCCACGCCTCAAAAAGGGCAGTGATCTCTGCTGGGCTCTGGTCGTTGCCTTCGATGTAAATATTTTGCCAAGAGAGCTGATCTTGTGCCTCCTCATAGACAAACATCCGATAAAAGCCTGCCTCTAGCGCAGATACGTCTATGCTGATGGGGCCACTATTGGCAGCAGTAATTTCGATCAAGGCGGCGGCGGTTTTCAAGTCCGCCTGAGGATAAGCGAAATCCGCCAAGAGTTCGGTAAAATCGGTGCCGGCGAAATCTAAATTTTGCTCTGCTGGCACAAACCAAACCTCTACCGGATTGTCAAGCTCGATCGGAAAGCTGAGGGCTTCTTTGGCCGGAATCGGGTAGGCTCGTACGGTTCCTGTTGAATCAAGAGACAGCACTCGTTCATTGGGATTGCCATAGCTCTCGATGGGCTGGGCGAGGGCATCGACCAAGACAATGCCTGTTACGATGTCCGTATCTGTCGGCTCAGCCATTTCGACGGGATCTACTGGCGGGTCGATAGACTGGCATGCGAGTGACAGAAATACCAGGACTCCAAAGCATGCGCAAAGGGAGGTCAATGTTGGGTTCATGGAGGGAATGGTTGAGCGGGTAAGAACAAATAAAAAACGACAACCAGGGAAAATAGGTTCCCTCAAAAGAGGAGAAATCGTTACGATTTTCATAAAGAGGAAACCTCCTCTATCCTGCCCAAAACGCTTCCCGCATACTCGCCGCTATTTCTTCCCACTCCGGCTCATAAACCAAAAAATGACCGGTATTCGGCAAAATCTGCGCTTCTACCCCATACAATTCCGCCATTCGCTGCACGTCTTTGGGCAGGGCCAGATTGTCGAGTTCGGCTCCCCATATCTGAAGGGGCGTAGCGGCTACTGATTTCTGGTCAATCCCTGGAGCTACACAATGCGTGAGGGCCAGCATAGACTCCTGGACGAGCAGCTTCGAAAAACGCCTCCGTTGCTCAGGAAGAACTCGGTCCGACAGCAGGCCGCGTGGTTCCTTGCCGCCTCTTTGTGCCAGTGTGGGCGCAAAGGTGAGAACGAGATAGGTCAGCAGCAGGTCTGGCGCTTTCAACATCCCCAGCAAAGTGTTTTTCATCCCAAAGGGAGGCAGCGAAGCCAAGAGCCCTGCCCCAACCGCCGTACCCGGAAACAAACTCAAGTACTTCTGAATCACCAATCCTCCCATGGAGTGGCCAATCAGAATCGGTGGCTTTCCCACGTATTCCACCCATTGACGGAGACGCAGCGCATAGGCCTTCAAGGAATAGGAGAAGAGCGTCCGAATGGGCTTTCGATTCGGATCTTTGAGGTGAATGGCATAGGTGGGATGGCCTTGTTTCGCAACATATTCCAGGAAATTCCCCCGCCACATCCTCCCATCACAAAAGGCCCCATGCACCAGAATTACGGGGGGTAAATCGGAGGATTCTGGTCCTGCTTTGAGTGCGTGGAGATTGGTGTTGGGGAGCTGAATGGGGGTGATCATGGGAGGAAGGTAGGGATTTCGTGGCAAGCAACCTTTGGTGGGTGGAGGTCGTGAACCCTGCGTTTTTCCGCCTTTATTTCAGCCCAATCGACCCATCCGTCCGGACATAGAGCACGCAATCTTCTGTTCCGGCATTGGAGAGGCGCAAGGTAGCGGGTCCTGCCGCCCCCAAATAACTGGCCGATTCCAGTAGAATCGGAGCATCTACCTCTGCTTGTTGGTAGCCGAGGCTTCCTTGTGCGACGATGAGGTGTAAATCCTTCCCTTCACTGGTCAACGGAGTCTGTGTCTGAGGCGGCAGTTTGAGAAAAAGGCCCCGTACCCCTCCCTGTTCCTGGCTTTCCCACAAATAACTGAGTTCGGCGGAACAATTGGGCGCAATCCACTCGCTCTGGCTGGCGCCTAACCACACCACGTTGGAGGCATCGACATTGACCGGACGCTCCCCGCTGTCAAAGGCTTCACTGGTGGGTTTTACCAAATATGGCCCACGGTCGATTTCCACGTAGGCGATGTTTTCTTCGCCTTGCGCGGCGGTAATATGCGCCTCTCCCACCGGTTGGGTCCAAAATGATCCAGGCGGCATCCACATGAATTCGGCCTCGGGGTCGTCATTGTGGATGAGGCCTTTGATCACCACCGCCCGATAAGTGACATTGTGGATGTGAGGGGGAGAAGAAAATCCGTCCACGAACTTGGCGAAGAAGCCAGTCGCTACCGAACCTTGGCGGTCGCCCCAAACGGTCCCTGCTAGTGGGCTTTGGTCGCCTCGGGCAGGATTCAACTGCTCCCAGGGGATGTCTGCCCGGTGGACGACTCGAATGGTTGCCTCAGTTGGAGGAGTCTCGCTTTGCGTAGCAGATTGCGGTTCCGATGGTCCGCAACCGAACCAAGTAATCATCGTGAGAGTGAGGAAACATACCGTTGTGCGATTCATGATCTGAGGGTTGGGGAAGAAATCTTGCGCAAGATAGGTCGTATTCCTTGTCTCACCACCCCATCTCTTCCAACACTTCTCGCATCAGGTCTGGGCGATCGGTAATCAGGCCATCTGCGCCTTTTTCGAGCAAGGATTTCATGGTCTCTTTGTCGTTGATGGTCCAATACTGGACCGCCATATTGCGCCTGTGGGCAGAATTGATGATGCGGCGGGAAGCCAGATTGATCCCGGCACTGGAAGTAGGAATGGCCACCACGGCCGCCTCTGGCTGATGCAAAAATTCCATGGCCGACAAGCCTGAAAACACGAAGTCTTCGCTGGCTTCTTGGGAGGTACCAATCAGGATTTCGCCTTTGGTGATACCTTGGAAGTAATTCAACACCTCTTCACTGAAGGCCACGACTACCACCCGGTCTTTCAGGGCATATTCCTCAATCATGGCTTGTAGCACCACCGCTGCCCGTTTGCCGTCTTCGCCCCGGTCTTTCAGCTCGATCATCAGCGGATGATCTGGAAAACTGGTGATCACCTCCTCCAATTTGGCGATGGGCACCGCCTCACTTTCGTACGGCCGATTCCCCTGCAAATCCTCAAAGTCATGCCCAAAATTGTAGGCAAGCAATTCTTCGTAGGTAAAGTCGATCACCCGGCCTTCTCCATCACTCATGCGGTCGATGGTCAGATCGTGATGAGTGACCAGCACCTCATCCTTGGTCATGGTTACGTCCATTTCGAGGGCGTCCACGCCGATCTCTGCTGATCCCCGAAAAGCCAGCATGGTGTTTTCGGGGAAGAGTTGTTTTGCCCCTCCATGGGCGATGATCCAAGGCGCTTGCCCCTTGCTGAGGCGGTAGGGATTGACCGCAATGGTCTCCTGCTTGGGCACACAAGCTGTCAATAGGAGGCCTAGCCCCAGAATGCTGAATAGTTGTTTCATCAGAAAAAGGCAATCAGTCCAATCACGCTAAGAAAAGCCAACATTGTCAATCCACCAGTAATCATCCCCAGCCAGGCCCAGCGCTTCCGTTGTTGCTTGCGAAAGGCCAAGATGCTCGCCCCGACCGCTACGATTCCCAGCCCTACCCCAATCAGACTCACCACCGGCACAAAGGCCAGCACCAGTCCCAATACCCCACTCCCCGCAGCCAGGAGATCCCAGCGAAAGTTGGTGGTTTGTTCGGGAGTAGTAGGAGCGGTTTCCATAGAAGAAGGCGCATTGCTGGCGAATCCCTGAGTGGAAAGCAGTAGGAATAGAAGAGGGAGGAGAGCTTTCATGAGAGAAAGGTACGGGTTTTTGAGGGAGCAGGTGTTATCGCAAAGAAAAGAATCCACATAGAAAAAGGACCCTCCCTCGGGGTGAGAAAGGGTCAAGGTTGGGTCTAGGCGGGGAATCAGCAGTCGCTGATTAAAGGGATGTCTCCTGATTGTTAGCCACGATAGCTAAGAAAATTTCTACGGGACTATCCTCCCAACAAAAATCGCATCGTCCAACTCTTGTCTCCTTTTGTCATGTGCAACACATAACTACCTTCCGCTTGCGTTCGGAGATCAAACTGTTCTGCGACAATACCAGATGTCCAGTTGGTTCGTTTGTTAATGAGGCGCCCTCGTGCATCAAAGATTTGGATGGTGTAGGTTCCAGGCTTTAAAAAAGCTCCTTCTAAGGTGAACACCCCAGTATTTGGATTGGGGAATAACTCAAATTCAGAATGTAAGTCCTCATGGTCAGTACTGGTAAGGATGAAGTTAAATTCCTGAGAAGTATCAGACTGGCAAATCACCCCTAAAGCGATTACTGAATAGGCGCCGATTTCAGTGGGCAGCAAGAGTTGTTCATTGGCTCCCTGAATCAAGGAATCATTCAAAAACCATTGGTAGCTACTGGCTTGAGGAAGCGCAAGAAGACTATCACTTCCTGTAAGCTGGGTAATTATAGGAGTCGTTGGAACGGTATCCACTTCTATAGCTATAGGGTCTGATGGAAGACTGACACACCCATTGCTATCAGCTACGGTTAGAGAATAGGTCCCGCCAACCGTGATGGCAAGAGAACTGACCGAATCACCCGTATTCCATTGGTAAGTCAGAAATCCTGATGGCCCCTGCAAGAGAGTGGTATCTCCTTCACATAAGAGAGAGTCTCCCACCATTTGGACCACTGGCTGGTCCGGCACAGGCACAAATTCAACGGAAACCGGAAGGGAAGCTGGACTCGCGCACTCATTAGAATCCAGGACCACCAAAGAGATTGAATCAGAGGCAAAGACGGTCAAGGAAGAATGTGAATCACCAGAGCTCCAGACATAAGCAAAAAAGCCTGAGGGCCCGGATAAGGTCACACTATCACCTTGGCAAATCGGCAAATCTGCAGAAAGGGTGATCTCAGGTAGGGGGGGAAGAGGCAGCAGGGATACTGTCAGGCTATCAGATGCTCCACTTTCACACCCATTTACGTCCGTACCGACCACTGAGAAGACGCCCGCCTGAGCTACTATGATACTTGATGTCGTATCCCCAGAACTCCATTGATAGCTCAAGTAGCCAGGACTAGCGCTTAGGGTAATGCTGTCTCCCTCACAGAAACTCAATGGGGCAGAGGGGGTTATGAGTGGGCTCGCTGGAGTTGCGAATGCCTCCACTACCTGGGTATCTGAGGGTGGGCTTTGACAACCATTCAGATCCAGACCAATGACAAAAAGGGTATCGCTCTCCTGGATAGTAAGACTCCCCGTTGTATCTCCATTACTCCAAACATATCCTTGATACCCACTGGCAGCAGTCAGGGTAACACTATCCCCCACACAAAAGCTCAATGGTCCCGATGTAATGACCCCTGGTGCTGTCGGCAAAGAAAAGAGGGTGGTTTGAATGAGGGAGGAAAAAGGACTGGCGCAGCCGTTTGTATCTACAACTTGAAGCTGGAAAACTCCTGCGGTATCGACCATGATGGTAGCAGTCTGTTGGCCGGATGACCAAAGGTATCCTGCAAATCCAGGGGGGGCTTGTAGCTCCACACTATCTCCTTCACAAAAGGAGGATGGGCCATTTAGCTGAATGATCGGCTGATCCGGCAAGGAGAAAACCTGTACCGCAACCGTTGGAGAAAGCGAGCTCTCACATCCTTCAGCACTGATCACCTGGAGACTGACTGTCTCTGTAGCGGCAAGGAAGATCTGGGAGGTCGTGTCTCCGGTTGACCATAGATAAGCGGGGAAACCAGCTGGTCCACTTAATAGCACACTGTCCCCCTCACAAAACGCGATAGGGCCATTAGCAGAAATGCTGGGAGTAGGTGGCATATCAAATACCTGTATAGCAACAGCCTGGGCTGGCAAACTGAGGCAACCATTGTTGTCTATTACTTGAACCGAATAACTTCCGCTCGTGAATACAGCAAGGTCCTGACTTGAATCATTGGTAGTCCATAGGTAGTCGGCAAAGCCAGCGGGAGCAGAAAGGATCACACTGTCCCCTTGGCAAAAAGCCGTTGGACCACTGAGGCCGATACTGGGTGGAGGGGGCAAGG
>JBCCCJ010000254.1:0-7033 GCA_039033615.1 Bacteroidota bacterium | reverse complement strand
ATTGGGACGGATTGATGGTGAAAAAACCGAACAATTATTCTCTCCTCAACCTTTCCAAAAGCTCTCTAGCCTCTTCCTCAGTCATATCCAGGCGCTCACGAGAATGTTCCCAGAATTTCTCCCACCAAAGCTGCGGAGGTTCCGGAAGAAATGGCACTCGTGCCCGCACCTGAAGTGCCAAATACGGTGGTGGCTAGCAAGGCAGCACTGGCTCCAGCGACTAATTGGACCAACCAGTACAATGCGGCTTCTTTCAGTTGGATTTTGCCTCGGATGAGCACAGCCAGGGTGACCGCTGGATTGTAATGGGCACCAGAAATATGTCCACCAGCATAGACCATGACCATGAGGATGCTGCCGATGGCGATCAAATTGGCGACTCCAGCATTTACGTTTAATGCCACCACCAGGCAAAGGAAAAAAGTTCCGAGAAATTCGACGAGTAGTTTCGCAGTTGAATTCATAATGGACGAGGTTAGATACGTGTGATCATCAAGCCGTTAGGGCGAATTCTGTCCTTTGACGCCGAACTTATTCAAAAAGATACCTCTCTCTTCCTGAGTGAGACTCAAAAAATAACTTGGACCTTTCCACTTGTTCTTTCGTCCCAGTTCTTCGTCAAAAAAAGCCTCCCTTGGCTTAGTTTATTCCGAGTATCGGAACCAAAGTCGGTTTTCCTTCCTCAACCTGAAACGAAATAACCGAGCGAAAAGAGGAAGTTATTTTTCAAGTATCACTGACTGCTTTTTCTCAGGAGGATTTTTTGCGATTTCCTTTCACCATTTTGGGAGTCGAAACGTTATCTAGGTAGCGACTCAACCCGCAGCACAAGATGAAATCTTTGTATGTATTGGCGACAGTGATCCTGCTGTGCCTCATTGGTATTCCTGCCTTATTTGGCAGTTGGCTGTTGGTCAACGACCCAACGGGAGCTAGCCTTGGCTTGTCTCCAGAGCTACTTGCTCCCCTTCCCTTGCGCTCCTATCTCTGGCCAGGACTGTTGTTGACTCTGATGTTAGGCATTCCCAGTTTGTTGATGGCTTACTTTCTGGCAAGAGGTGGAAAGCGCATCATTCGCTGGATTCCGCTACAGGCGACAGTCTTTTTGTTGTGGTTGTTGGCTGAATTGTGGTTGCAAACACAAGCCGGGATGGCAACTTATCGTTTGCCGTTGTACTTGGTAGGAGCGAGTCTGATCGGGTTGGGTTGGCAATTGGGCAAGGAATGCGTTTCTTGAACAAGAATTTTTCATTGCTGTATGCCTTCAACCTTCATTCGCAGAATATCTCAATTTCGGGACCAGGTACAAGATCTGGCCTGGTTCAAAGCCTGGACAGAGCGAGTAAGCGATCATAGTGGCCACACATATGATTCCCAGTGTCTTTCTGCATAGCCCTACCTAACTCCTTGTCTATGGAAATCGGCGAAATCTTCTACCCCATCAACCGCCAGGAATGGCGCGATTGGCTAGAGGCGAATCACACCACCAAAACCGAAATCTGGTTGCAACGCTTTGTCAAAGCTAGTGGCAAGCCCTGTATCAATTATGATGAATTGGTGGAAGAATGCCTATGCTTTGGCTGGATCGATGGCGTGGTGAAAAAGAATGTGCCAGACGGCAACGTACAGCGCATCACGCCCCGCAGGAAGAAAAAGACCTTTCTCTCTGAACTCAACCGACAGCGGGTGTGGAAACTGCAACGGCTAGGCCTGATGACTCCGGCTGGACTCGCGCCCATTGCTGATCAGGTTGGCTCTCCGGATGATCCCTGGGCATTTCCTGATTGGATCAAGGAACAGTTACAGGCAGAAGAGGAAGTGTGGGCGAACTTTGAACAGTTCCCGATGCTGTACCAACGCCTGAAAATCGGCTGGATCTTAGAATGTGGTCCCCGCCGGAAGGAGGAATCTCAAAAGCGCCTCAATTACCTCATCAAAAATACGCGCAAAGGCAAGATGTACGGGACCATTCCCTGGAAGGAGTAGAGATATGGGGAAGCGGGACTGTTGCTGGCAAGGACTTCGCTGTACCTCGGTCTTCCAGGCCGAGGAGAGGATTACCTATAACAAAGGAGGCCTCTTAATGTCGAACCGATGAATGATGAATCTCGAATGAAAATCGGAGGTGCCGCTGGCAAGACTCCGGTAGAGGCCATAGGTTTGTAGCAGGCAGGGCCATTTTATCTTTTTGGGGCTTAGCATCCAAGGATGTAAGAGGTTGGAAATCAAAAACCGAAAAAGAAAAACTTGTGGTGAGCTTGCCGAACCAACTCAAATGTAAAAATGAAACTTGGGGCCGCTGGCAAGGACCCTAACGTACCTCGGTCTTCCAGGCCGATTCGAAGTTTGGGTCTAATTGACGATCAGGATATCCGCGGCCTGGAAGACCACGGTACGAGGGAAGTCAAGGGCTGCTGGCAAGGTTTCGCATACAGAGAATGAAGCGTGTGACCGGATACTAGTAAAAACGAAAAAATATAGGCTTAAAGATACCACAAATTATACAGAAAACCATCCTGCTCTATCCCCATGGTGTTTGCCCAAAAACCTGCCTCTATTCTCGTCTTTCGGCCATTTTCATCCGTATTACCTGCAAACAATCCCTTTGAGCTATGGACGTAGAAATACTTGCCAGAATTCAATTCGCGCTGACCATTTCTTTCCACTATATCTACCCCCCGTTGAGTATCGGTTTGGGGTTGATCATGGTGATCATGGAAGGGCTGTATTTGCGAACGAAAGACGAGGCTTACCATCGGTTGGCCTTTTTTTGGACCAAAATTTTTGCTTTGACCTTCGGCATTGGTGTCGCCACGGGCATCGTCATGGAATTTGAGTTTGGCACCAATTGGGCCACCTATTCCCGCTATGTGGGAGACATCTTTGGCAGTGCGCTAGCAGCAGAAGGCATTTTCGCTTTTGCGCTGGAAAGTGGCTTCCTCGGAGTTCTCTTATTTGGCTGGAACCGCGTAAGCCCCCGGGTTCACTTCATTGCCACTCTGGGGGTCTGGTTTGGCTCGATGTTCTCCGCCATCTGGATCGTGGTAGCCAATTCCTGGCAGCAGACTCCGACTGGATTTCGCATTGCGGGCGAAGGGATGGAGGCCAGAGCCGAAATCATTGACTTTTGGGCCATGGTTTTCAACCCCTCTAGCGTGGATCGGCTGACCCACGTCTGGATTGGGGCTTTCTTGGCGGGAGCATTTTTGGTATTGAGTGTCCATGCCTACTATCTGCTGAAAGGTCGGCACGTCGCCCTCTCCAAGAGGGCCTTCAAAATTGCCTTGGTGGTTGCTACGGTCGCTTCCCTTTCCCAATTGTTCACGGGGCACCGCTCGGCGGATGGGGTCTCCCACAACCAACCTGCCAAACTAGCAGCCTTGGAGGGGCATTTTGATAGCCTGGCGGTGGCAGATATGTACATTCTGGGCTGGGTAGACAAGGAGTCGCAGGAGGTAACTGGGATCAAAATACCCAAGGGCCTTACTTTCCTCCTACATCAGGATTTCGAAACTCCGGTGCGAGGGCTCAATTCCTTCCCCGAGGACGAACGCCCAACGGCCCTGAATGCCATTTTTCAGTTCTACCATCTCATGGTCGCCATCGGGATGATGTTGATTGGCCTGAGTCTGTTGGCAAGCTTCTATTGGTGGCGGGGAACCCTCTTCGAGCAGCGATGGTTGCTGAGAGCCTTTGTGCTGGCAGCGATCTTGCCTCAGATTGCCAATCAAGTCGGCTGGTTTGCGGCAGAAATGGGGCGGCAGCCTTGGGTGGTATATGGCTTGCTCAAGACCTCAGACGCACTTTCCAAAGTCGTTACCGCCAATCAGGTGCTATTTTCCCTGATCTTGTTCTCTCTGGTATACGCGCTGCTACTCTTCCTCTTCATTTATCTCCTGAATAAAAAGATCAAACACGGGCCCGAAGATGATGACTTCGAAGACAAACGCCCTCAGCAACAAGGTATGGCGGAGTTGATGGGATGAGTTGGTGGATGGGGGACTAGTGAATTAGCAAGAACGACAGAATTTACAGGATGGTTTTTTGAACCCTAAACCATCCCCCAACCCCCTTCGCTATCCGCACTTCCGTCCACACAAGGGGGCTTTTCTCCGAAATTTGAACCCTGAATCCCTGAAATTTGACCCTTGATTATGGCAACTTTCCTCGGCATAGATTATCCCACCCTTTGGTTTTTGGTATTGGGCGCAGTCTTTACGGGCTACGCCATCCTGGATGGCTTTGACTTGGGAGCTGGGGCCTGGCACCTCTTTTTTCGGAAGGAACAAAGCCGCCGCCTCGCCCTCAATGCCGTCGGCCCGGTCTGGGATGGCAACGAAGTTTGGCTGGTGATCGGAGGGGGAGCGTTGTTTGCAGGTTTTCCAGTGGTCTATGCCACGGTACTATCGGCCATGTATGTGCCCTTCATGCTCTTTCTGACCTGCCTGATTTTTCGGGCGGTCTCCATCGAGTTTCGCAGCAAGGAAGAAATGAGATGGTGGAGAAAGATGTGGGACATTTCCTACAGCGTGGCAAGCATCATGTTGGCGGTCTTGCTGGGCGTGGTATTGGGGAACATCCTCCTGGGCATGGATATCGGTCCGGACAAAGAGTTTGCGGGGAATTGGCTCACCTTCCTGAATCCCTATGCCTTGATGGTGGGGATCACGACCTTGGCCCTCTTCATGATGCACGGGGCGATTTACCTGCTCTTGAAAACGGAAGGGCGAATGTTTGCCAAACTGACCATCCTCATCCGGGGAGGGATGATCTTCTTCTTGCTCAGCTTCGCCATTTTGAGTGTCTATACCCTCATCTATGTGCCTCATCTCAGCGACCGCTTCGCAGAGAATCCAATCCTTTTCATGGTACCAGTGTTGGCTTTTCTGAGCATCGCCAACATTCCCCGGCTGGTGAGCAAACGGAAATATCTGCCTGCCTTCATTTTTTCCGCGCTTACCGTTGCCCTACTCCTCATTGTGGTGGCCATTGAATTGTATCCTATTCTAGTCCTCTCCACCAGCGATCCTGCAAACAGCCTAACGGTGTACAACAGCAGCGCATCTGAGGGCTCTTTGAAGATTTTGCTTCGCATCACCGCGATTGGCGCTCCCTTGGCAGTAGGCTATACCGCTTTTGTGTTCTGGACCTTCCGCGGCAAAGTGAAGTTGGACAAAACGAGTTATTGAAGGAGGAGATCGCTTCGCTGCGAGAGGACAGAAGTCAGACCGTTCCCCGAGGGAACTGGCAGATTGCGGTTATGATTTCGGATAGATCTGGTTCGAGAAAATTTATACCTGATCGGGTGTTGTTTTGTGCTTGATATAAGAATTACTACTGATCGGGTATAGTCGGAGAATTTTTCTTATATTTACACCCCAAAGGGTATAATTGATGAATGAATGGGATCGAAATAATCCAATCGCAACTTTTGTTCGGGCACGAAGGAAACAAGTTGGCCTGAGTCAAATTCAGTTATCGGATTTTACTGGGCTGGGTCTTCGCTTCATTCGAGAGGTAGAACAAGGGAAGCCAAGTATTCGGCTGGATAAGGTCAATTACCTCTTGTTGTTTTTTGGTACTGAACTCAAACCAATCCCAATCAGTGATGAGAAAAGGCAACGTTTGGGTGAATGATTTGCTGGCTGGGACGTTGGTCGAAGATGAGGAAGGGTATCACTTTTCCTACTCGGAGACTTACCTTTCCCATGCAGAGCCAAAGCCTGTTAGTTTGAGTTTGCCGCTAAACGCCAGTCCATATCATAGCAGGGTCCTATTTTCATTCTTCGATGGATTGATTCCAGAAGGTTGGTTACTGATGGTGGCACAGAAGAGTTGGAAAATTGATCCCAGAGATCGGATGGGCCTACTCTTATCTGTATGTAGAGACTGTGTTGGAAATATTCGCATAGAACCTGTCGATGCCTAATTGTCTTGCTTGTTTTCAACCTTTGGAAGGAGAAGGGTCCCTCCATCCAGCCTGTTCCCATGCCTTTTGGGATCCCTATTCCCCTATTTTGCAACTGGATTTCTCCGTCCACGACTTGGAGAGATTGGCGGAATAGGAAATCAGCCGACGAATCAGTATCCCAGGCGTTCAGCCTAAGCTCTCCCTCTCTTATTTGCAGCAAGAAACGGGGGGAAGCAGACTGACCATTGTTGGGGCCTTAGGGATACTCAAAAAATAACGTGGACCTTTTCACTCGTTCTTTCTTCCCATCTCTTCGTCAAGGCTCATCTTTGGGTCCCTTTTCCCAAAGTTTCGCGATTTGGCCCGCCAAATTCGGTTTTTCTTCCTTGATCTGGAAAGAAATATCTACGCGAAAAGAGGAAGTTATTTTTCAAGTCTCCCTTAGAAGGTGGATTTATTCTGAAGCCTCCTTTTTCTGACTATCCCGAGATGCCAGAATTAGAAGCGCTGACGATGAGAATGGCAATGGCTTGCGGGATTTCTACTGTCCCTGCCATCCTGATCCACATGCAAGACGGTTCCCTAGCATATGTAACGAGAAGAATTGATCGGACCTCCTTAGGTAAAAAAATAGCCATGGAGGACTTTGCGCAATTAGGAGGAAAACTGACCGAACAAAAGTACCAAGGTTCTCACGAGCAAATTGGGAAACTCATTCTCCGCTACAGTCATCATCCGCTGCTCGACCTCATCAAGTATTATGAGATTGTGCTATTTTCATTTTTGGTTGGGAATAATGATATGCACCTCAAAAATTTTTCCCTGATCGAGGGAAAAACGAATCAGTATTCCCTTTCCCCCGCATATGACCTCCTTTCTGCCCAATTACTTTTACCAGAAGATGACGAAGAGTTAGCGCTACCACTCAATGGGAAAAAGAAAAAACTGGTCATGAAAGACTTCCATACCGCTATGAAAAGGGGAGGTCTACCAGACCCAGCGATTTCCAATCTTGTTTCTCGAGTGGAAAAAGGTAGTCAAGTCTGGCAGACCTTGATTAGGGATAGCTTTTTGTCCCCAGAGAAGAAAAGCCAGTTTACTCAGTCGATTCAGAAGAAGTTT
>JBCCCJ010000253.1:0-7043 GCA_039033615.1 Bacteroidota bacterium | reverse complement strand
CTGAAAAAGCCTATTATCTCGCCAGCGTAGCAGATTCTGTCTTTTTGCCACCGGAAGGGATCATCGAATTCAATGGACTTTCTTCCAGCCAGATGTTCTACCTGGGCTTGTTTGAAAAACTGGAACTCCAACCAGAAGTATTTCGAGTTGGCACCTTCAAGTCTGCCGTAGAACCCTATCTGCGAAAAGACATGAGTGACGCCAGCAAATTGCAGACCGCAACCTATTTGAAAGACATCTGGTCGGTGTACTCCCGCGACATTGCTGCTTCCCGATCCATCCATATAGATCAATTGGAAGGCATCGCTGACGAATTCATTTTTGGAGATGGGAAAAAGGCGCTCAAGCATGGCCTGATTGATGAGATCGCCTACGAGACGGATGTCTTTACCAAACTCAAGGCGGCGGTAAACAAAGCGGCGGATGACAGTCAGGAGTTGACCAGTTTCCGTAAGTATATGCGCGTACCGGGCACCTACCAATCCTCCCGCAATCGCATCGCGGTTGTTTTCACAGAAGGGGCCATCCAATCCGGCAAGAGTACCCAAGGAGTGATCGGTTCCACCACAGTCGTGGAGCAACTTCGGAAAGCCCGCAAAGACAAGAAAGTCAAAGCGGTCGTGCTTCGGGTGAACAGTCCTGGCGGGAGCGCTATGGCCTCAGACATGATCGCTGCAGAGTTGCGCCTCCTGAAAAAGGAGAAGCCCGTCATCGCCTCCTTTGGAGACGTGGCGGCATCTGGTGGATACTACATTGCGGCACCAGCCGATAAAATCTTTGCTCAGGAAAATACCATCACCGGTTCCATTGGAATATTCGGGCTTTGGATGAACCTGGGGGGCGCCTTGAACAACAAACTCGGCCTCACCTTCGACGGAGTGGAAACCCATGAGCATGCTAACTTCGGCGATCCTACCTTCCCCATGACCCCTTCTGAAAAAGCTTTCATGCAGAGCTATGTGGAAAGAGGCTATGGGGGATTCATTGAGGTGGTCAAAAATGGCCGGGGGTTCGCCGATTCCGTAGCAGTTGACAAAATTGCCCAAGGCAGAGTTTGGTCCGGGCAGGATGCCAAAGAGATCAACCTGATTGACGAATTCGGCAATTTGGGAGATGCCATTGAATATGCAGCCGAGGCGGCTGGTCTAGAGGACTATCGCATTCAACGCTTGCAACCTTCTATGAATCCATTTGATGAAATCCTGCAAGATTTGCTGGAAGCAAAAGCCAGTCAGGACCCCCTCTATGAAGAAATGAAGGAGCTGCGGAAATTCAAGACGATGTTCCCTCGGAATGGAACCTATGCGCTGATGCCATTTGATCTCAACATCGAATGAGGGTTCTCCCAATAGAAAAAAGGCCGAAAC
The DNA here is from genome assembly GCA_039033615.1 of Bacteroidota bacterium. Taxonomy (GTDB): domain Bacteria; phylum Bacteroidota; class Bacteroidia; order J057; family J057; genus JBCCCJ01. The sequence goes on along the minus strand of JBCCCJ010000253.1, from coordinate 5,676 downwards.
TGTGAAGTTTCGGCCTTTTTTGTGGAGCGAGAGACGGGATTTGAACCCGCGACCCCAACCTTGGCAAGGTTGTGCTCTACCAGCTGAGCTACTCTCGCTTGCAACGGGACACAAAGAAATAGAATGATTTGTTTACCTCCAAATCTGCCCTGAAGATTTCTTGCATTTTTTATCCACGTGCTTTTTTTGCCACCAGGAAACTCATGGTCCAGAAGATTACATAGCTCCCTACGAACAGCATCCACCATTCGAAGAAGTAAGCAAGGAAGCCTCCAGTTACCACAAAGAGGTTCACAGGCAACAAAGGGGATGGTGCCTGATGATTGCGGATGGCTGGCACAATGATGTCCAACATGATGAGTAAGCGATACACCGCATAGCTCAGGGTGAGCATTCCCCAAGATTGGAAAATCATGGAGGTCAGAGCCATCGCGATCATGGCGAAGGAAATCACAATTCCAAAGGTTTGCTTATGATGGGGATGGAGTCGAAACAACCCCAACAGGAGCAGCACATCGTGGAAAATCAGAACAACGCAAAGCAAGTAAAGAATCCAAATCATAGAATCATTCTTTAACCAGGATGATGAGATGTAAGCTGCCTGACATTTCCGCTGTGGAGTCTTCTCCTATTTTTGAGGCAACATCATGACTAGCCCTCAAGCAAAAGAGTTGATCCCATTTGCTTACACAACGAAGAAGCCTTACAAAAGGTAGCTTGTACGTTTAGTGAAACAATCCGCCATGATGATGCTCCGGTTTACGGTTTGGGTGTATTTTCTTGGTTTGTTCAGCCAAGCATCTCCTCTGTTTGGTCAGGCCTGTTGTTCAGGAGGTGTGCCGGCTTCTGGGAATTTGGGCTTAGGAAGTCAAGGCAAAGGCGTCTTCCAACTCCAAGCGACCTATGATTATAACCAACTTCTGGACCTACTGGATGGTTCACAAAAACTGGAAGACCGCACCAGAACCCGAACGACGCATGCGCTCCTCTTAGAAGCCAGTTATGATTTTCATCCTCGCTTCGGAGTCAACGGCCTTTTCTCCTGGATTAGACAAGAACGACTCATAGAAACCCTCCCTGGGCAGTCAGATTTTACCTCAAATCAGGGAATTGGGGACGCCATTCTGCTATTCAGATACAATCTCTTGGTACCAAATGCGGCTCAGACTGGCCCCGCACTATCGGTAGGACTAGGCCCAAAGATTCCCTTAGGTGCCTCTGATCGCGCGAATTCTCAAGGCATTGTCCTGCCTGCAGATCTCCAACCAGGGACCGGAGCCTGGGATGCCATGTTTTGGAGTCAGATCGCCCATACGCTTGGTAAGCATCCCAACTGGAGCTTGGCAGGCTTCTCAACCTACCGACTTACCAGCACCAACCAACGCTTTAACGGCCAACAAGCCTACCGATTTGGCAACGAATGGCTCTTACAAGCAGGCATGTCTCATCGTTGGCTCCTCCGCAAATGGCTCATGGATACCGGGCTCAACCTGCAATACCGAAACCTTACGCCAGATCAGGTAGAGCGGCTCCCATTTGAAAATACTGGGGGACAATGGCTCCACCTCCGCCCCCTGATCAACTGGAACCTCTCCCCCACCCGATCCATTCGATTGATGGGCGATATTCCGCTATACCGTAACCTACAAGGCACACAATTGACGACCAGCTATCGGGTTACCGCAACTGTATATCTCGCCCTCGGCCAATCGTCGAACCTTGATTCTCCATTCTCAAACAGGATCCCAAGATGAAACTGCTCCTTCCTTCTTTTCTCGCCCTTTCGCTGTGTTTTCTGGCCTGCCAGGAAACCCCTCCTACCCCTGGCCCCAATGAGTGGGCCATCCCGATCTCAGAAGTTCGGGACGGAGGCCCTGGCAAGGATGGCATTCCTTCCATTGATGAACCCGAATTTGTAAGCATTGCAGATGCCAGCACCTTTTTGTTGGATTCAGATTTGGTCGTTGGGGTCAAACAGGGAGATACTTATCGGGCCTATCCCCATATCATGCTGGATTGGCACGAAATTGTGAACGACGAATTGGACGATGCCTATTGGTCCGTGGTCTATTGTCCGTTAACGGGTTCTGCGACTGGCTGGGATCGGGAACTAGACGGAAACATCACCACCTTTGGGGTCTCGGGATTGCTATACAACACCAACATCATTCCTTACGATCGGGAATCAGACAGCAACTGGTCTCAGATGATTCAGGAAGCAGTCAATGGTTCACGGCTTGGTCAGAAGCCCAACACCTTCCAGGTATTTGAAACGACCTGGGGAGAGTGGAAGGGGATGTTCCCAACGACAACGGTCTTGTCTGAAAATACGGGATTCAATCGTCCGTATGGCAGCTACCCTTACGGTGGGTATTTGACCAACGAACAATTGCTTTTCCCCATTTCGAATGAAGATGACAGGCGGCATCCCAAGGATCGGGTACTGGGTTTGTTGATAGGAGACGAAGTCAAAGGTTTCCCGATCGCTGAGATGAGGCAAGACTCTGCTGAGGCAGTGGTCGCCATCCAGGATGAATTTTCGGGCGTGTCAGTAGTTGTAGTCGGAAGCGAAAGCAGAAACTTTGCGGCGGCCTTCCAGCGAAGGTTGGCGGATGGGACGCTGCTGGACTTCGAAGCGGTCCAGGAAGGCGGGGCGATTGTCTTGAGAGATCAGGAAGGCAATGAGTGGAACGTATTTGGGGAAGCAGTAAGCGGTCCTCGCCAAGGCCAACAATTGGTCTGGCAAGAATCTTTCCTGGCCTATTGGCTGGCTTGGGGGGCATTTTACCCCGGAGCAAGTCTCTATGAATCTTGATCTATTTCGATGCTCCGTTTTTTCGCAGGGAGGCGCAATGCTTCCCTGCAATCCTCTCGCTTGCCTCTTACCTCGGTTGTTTCAATTGCAGAATGGCCTCTTGAGGATCATCTGCTCGAAAGACGGAGCTTCCAGCGATGAGAATATCCGCGCCAGCTTCTAGGATCTCTGTTGCATTGCTCAGGCCTACGCCTCCATCAATAGAGATCAGGGTTTGTGCTCCTTGTTTGTCAATCATGGTTTTCAATGCCCTGATCTTATCGAGGGTATAGGGAATAAAGGACTGCCCCCCAAAACCGGGGTTTACTGACATCAAGATGACCTGAAAACAGGCGGGAAGCAGGTATTCCAGGCCCGCTAAGGAAGTGCCGGGATTCAAGGCCAGCCCTGGCTTCATGCCAAGCTTGCGAATTTCTGATAAGGTTCGGTCTGCGTGATCAATGCCTTCGAGATGCACTGTCAAATTGGCGCTGCCCAATTGAGCGAAAGTCTCCAGGTAGCGATCCGGGTCTTCGATCATCAGGTGGACATCCAACGGCTTCTTTGCTGCCTGATGGATGGCTTGGAGTACTGGCATTCCAAAGGAAATGTTGGGCACAAATCCTCCGTCCATGATGTCGCAATGAAACCAATCTGCGGAAGAATTATTTACCAGTTCAATGTCTTTTCCAAGATGAAGGAAGTCTGCCGCAAGCAGGGAGGGGGCCAGCAAATGGCTCATAGCACTTGATTCTTGGTCGAATTGGTGGGTTCAGGGACAGGAGGTTGGGCATTTCGTTGCCAATACATCCTTCGAACATTGGGCAAAAATAGATACCAAACGCCAGCCAGACAAAGTATGGCAAAGCCGATGTTGACGGCCATAGACTCGAAAATGGGATAATCCTGAGGAAGGATTTGATTTTCAGCAACCTGAGATTGAAAAACCGCATACTGCCGCCATAGCCAATACGACAGAAAGCCAAACAATCCCCCTAGCACCGAAAGTAACAGGACACAAGTCGTCCAGCCAAAACCCGTTGGCAATCGGAGGCCGATCCCTAGAATGATCAAGGCCAATGGCAAATTGACTGTGGCAAGCTCGGTACGGAATACTTGAAAGCCCCCAAACAAAGGAATCCAGGTACTTTCACAAATTCCCAGATTGGTCAGTCGGCAAAGGAGCATGACGGTCATTCCCAGCAAGCCACACAGCAGGAGAAGGAACGAGGCCCATCCAATGAACAATTGGTCTGAATCAAATATATCCTTCACCTGTGTCTCCATAGATTTCCTGCTCCTCAGGGCTAAAAAACGCCTTTTTGGGCCTGAAAAGGCAAGCTAAAGAAATTTGAAGGAACGAACAAATACCGGATATGACTCATCGGATCAAGGTGACAGAGCCACTCCTTTCCTGGCGGGTTCCATTGTTCAGGGTCGCTCTTACCACAAACACATACACGCCTTCTGGTACCGGACCGCCTCCTGGCATATAGCCATCCCAACGGTAGTCCGCTTGATTGGTGCGAACGATCTCTTTGCCCCAGCGATCAAAAATGATCATTTCGAAGGTTACGACGCCCTCCCATCCCAGGTAGAATTCATCATTGTTTCCATCTCCATTGGGACTGAATGCATTGGGGAAATAGATGACTCCATCGGGAATGACCACCAATCGAATCGTTGTATCGGTAGGACAGACAAAAAACTCATTGAAGGCCCGCAAACGAATGTCATACTCTCCGGGTTCTTGATAGGTAAAGCTGGGGTTTTCCTCATCGGACAAGGCCCCTAGGGCACCAAAATCCCATTCATAGGCCACCGCGCCTTCACTGGTATTTTGGAACTGAATACTGGCTTGGGACAACAGAATGGTATCCGCAGGATTTGGAGATCCAGTGAAAGAAGCCGTCGCAGGGGGCGTATTGCCAAGCCTGAAACTGAGGGTATCCAGGCATGCATTTTGATCAAATAGTTGCACCAAATAGCTCCCTTCCGTGAGATTCGTTTGTCGAGGGCCTTGGCTGGGCGGCGTGGTAGTCCATTCAAAGCGATACCCGCCTACTCCGCCAGTTGCCGCCACCTCTGCAATCCCGTTGTCCCAATCGCAAAACGCATCTGAAAAATTGATCAGGGAAATTTCCAGGGGAAGTGGTTCCTGTACTTCCTGGGTCGCAGTCGCTACACATCCATTGCTATCTATCACGGCAACCTGGTAGGTTCCTGCCAACAAGCCCACGGCCTCGAAATCAGTCTGAAAAGCGGGATCATCCCATTGCAGGGCGTAGGGGCTGCTACCTCCGGTGATTTCAACAGTCGCACTGCCATTTGCCTCCCCAAAACAGCGAACTGAATCTGAGACGGTGGTGGCAATCAGGGTATCTGGTTGGGAAACGAAGATGCTATCTTGGTTTGCATCGCATCCATTTGCGTCTACCAATTGAACGGAGTAGTAGCCTGTCTCCAAGCCATCAAAGAGATTGCTTCCTTGCAGACTGCCCCCATTCAAGCCATATTCATATGGCAGTACGCCCCCGGTTCCTTCCAGACTGATTTCGCCATTGCTTTCTCCAAAACAAGCTACCGGGATCACTTCTGCTGATATCAGTTCCAGCGAGTCCGGCTGCGTGATGGAGAAGGTATCCATCTGCACACAGCCTGAATCATCTACCACTACCACCTGATAGAGTCCGGCCAATAAGCCAAGGTATTCCCCTGTTGGTTGATAGGTCAGGGAATCCAGCGAGTATTGAAAGGGGGCTGTCCCACCTGCCGCCAAGGCCTACAAACTGCCAGTGGCATTTCCATAGCAATCAACGGGCAGCAACTGAGGGAAACTCACCACGATGCTATCGGGTTGGGTGATGTCAACCGGGACGATG
>JBCCCJ010000252.1:0-7044 GCA_039033615.1 Bacteroidota bacterium | reverse complement strand
GGTATTATTAGGCAACCTAGACCAAGACGATCTTACCCTTATTAGAGAACAGACTTCAGTAAAGGATATTATAGAGCTTTGCGAAGAAATGATTCAGAAGCTTGTTCGCTTTTAGAGGCGTCCCCCCATCTTTAAAGGGATCTGACTTCATTACTTGATCTTATAGCTTGAATGGGCCTATTTCTGGTTAATCTTGCTACTTCTTAAGTGTTTATTCTACGAGTGTTGATGAAATCAAATCCTTTTCTCATATTTGTTCTACAAGTAATGAAAAAATGATTGGACTCGGCTATTTAGAAGAAACCATCCTACTTCTTGTCATGATCATGAAAGAAGAGGTGTACGGCTTTTCCGTCAGCGAAGCCTACGAAGCCCAGATGGGGAAAAGTATTTCCATCAGTGCGGTTCATTCGGTTCTGTCTCGTTTAGAGAAGAAAGGGCTGATCACTAGCACCATGGGAGGCGCAAGCGCGACCAGAGGTGGGCGTAGAAAGCGAATTTTCACTGCAACTGCTCAAGGAGAAGCGGCCATCGCCGAAATCCGAGCCTCCCGCCAAAAATTGTGGAACCTCTTGCCATCTCAATCATGAAACAGCCACCTCCACCAGTATGGCTGGATCGATTTTTGGAATGGTTTGTCTCTGAGGATCTGATAGAAGAGATTCAAGGAGATCTTCATGAAGCCTACCATGTTCGCTCTGAAAAATGGGGTCGCGCCAGGGCTACCCGTCATTTTGCCAAAGATGTTTTCCGCTTTTTCAAGCCCTATGCCTTTGAAAAGTACTCCGACGCCAAACAGTTTCTTCCCTTGTTTGACAACTATCTCAAAGTAGCCTTTCGGAACATCCTGCACCGGAAGCAATTTACAGCCATCAATCTCACAGGACTGTCATTCGGGATCAGCGCGGTGATGCTGATTGGCTTGTTTTTGCAACACGAATGGACCTATGATCAATCAGTTCCTGGCCACGATCGGGTATATCGCTTGATGAATCACTATCGGGACCAGGTGTACTGCCCGATGTTTTTCCAGGATTATTATCAGTCGGAAGAAAACAAGCAGCTACGGTTGATTCAGCACGTCGAAGCCTATAAGGAAGTGGAAGTGGCCTGCCATTTTGTGCCGAGTCAGTCTGCGATTGGTGGGGGAGATCAGTATTTTGTTGAAGTTGAGGACCGAAAAATCGTTGCCGAAAACATCCTCTTCACCAATACCGGAAAAGCCTTTCAGGAGATATTTCCCCAGACTTTTTTGCTTGGAAGCCCTGCTACGGCCTTTTCAGGCTTTGATCGTATTGTGCTGACTGAGTCCTCCGCCAGAAAGTGTTTTGGCAAGCATTGGAATCAGGAGGAAATCTTGGGAATCTCCCTGGAGATTCGAGGGGAAAGTTTTGTCCTCGGAGGAGTAATCGAGGATGTGCCAAGCAATGTCCATTATATCTTCGATTGGATCATCCATCAGCAACGCATTCCCAGTTGGGGGGCCTATACCTATCTGCGACTTGCTCCAGGCACTGCGATCTCTGCAGTTATGGAACGGCTCAATGCGGAAGTCGATCTGGTGTATCCAGGCTATTCGGAGGATGTCTTGAAAAAGGGCATATTATTTCTCCCCCTGACGGACATCCACTTTTCTTCAGGCAATCTATATGAATTGAAATCGGCCGCCAATCCGGCCTATCTCTACACCTTCGCCTTTGTAGGCTTGATCCTCCTGCTGATCATCTGGACCAATTACACCCACCTATCCATTGCCATGTATGCCGATCGTCAACAAGAGTTGGGGATGCGCAAAGTCTTAGGAGCCAGACAACAAGATGTGGGGCTACAATTGTTGTTGGAAGCCGTTCTATTGGCAGTATGTTGTTTTCCGGTGTGCTGGTTTCTGCTAAGTATTGGTCTACCTGCTTTTTGGAAAGCGGTTGGAATACAGGAACCAAGCAATGGAGAATTCTCCTGGTCGGTCTTAGCGACCCTGATGGGCTTATTGTTGTTGACGGGATGTCTGAGTGGGGGCTATCCAGCTACCGCCTTTGGCAGAAGGAGTATCCTGCGTTTGTTCGGCCAGGAGAGCAAAGTCAAACGCCTCCCCCGTTTATTCACCCTACGCAATACTTTGCTGGTGGGACAATTTGCCATGGTGATTGCCTTGCTGAGCATGACAGGCTTCATCACCCAGCAGATGCGGTATCTTTCTGAGGCCAGGCTAGGCTTTCAGCCAGAAGGCGTGATGTACTTTGGGGTAGATGGAGCAGAGAAATTCTATCGGATCAAAGCAGAACTTGCTGGCATTCCTGAGATTCAGGCTATCGGAGCCAATGGGGTTCCTGGAACGGAGATGTACAATCAAACGACTTATAAACTGAAAGGGACCAACCATACATTTTCAGATGGAACCCAGGAGTTTCTGGATTATGGCACCTTCCTGACCTTGGGGATTGCATGTGAAAGTTGTCAACAATTGGAAGAAGGGCGGAAGCAACTGTTTCTCATCAATCAAGCGGCAGCCCAAAAATTGGCAAAGATCAAAGGGGTAGAGCCAGAAGAACTGGTAGGAGAAACCTTGATCTCAGAACCGGAATGGGAAAATGAAGAATTTGGCTATGGGGTCCCCTACGTCATCGACGGGATCATCGATGATTACAAATACTTCAGTTTCAAGTACCCCCATCAGCCTATGCTCATCACGATCGTGAACGAGACCGAATGGGCCTACACCATGCTGGTTCGGGCGAAGACCGACAATTGGACTAAGACCTTGCTGGATGTTCGCACGGCATACGAATCAGTAGAAGAAGTTCGCCCGTTTGATGTGGAGTTTTTGGAAGAACGCCTGAAGCAACTGTATGAAACCGAAGCCCGTTTTGGTCGCTTGATGCTGGGGTTGAGTTTGGTAGCGGTCATCCTGGCCATGATGGGCTTAGCGGGCATGGTATCCTTCGTGGTCTATCGGCGGCTCAAAGAAATGACCATTCGGAGAATCAACGGGGCAAAAACGCAAGACATCTTGCTGCTGTTCCTGAAAGAGTTCTTGTTGCTCTTGGGTCTCGCGAGCTTAATCGCTGCTCCTTTCACCCTATATGCCGCCAATTTTTGGCTGGAAAGCTTTGCCTTACACATCCAGCCTCAGCTGTGGGTAGTAATCGCAGTCAGCCTCGGGATGGCTATCCCAGTCATTGCCATGGTCAGTTGGTGGGTGTACCGGGTGTCTCAGGTCACTCCCATGGAAGTGATGGGAGCTGAATAAGTTCATATCCAGATTCAAGTTGATCGTCTCTCCCCATTTTTCCCGCTTTCCCTTTTCCAATTCTATGAAACTTCCTTCCCTTTTCTTCCTATTGCTTGTCTTGATCGCTAAGGGACAAGCCTTATGGGCCACTGATGTACAGATCGACCGCATTCAATTAGACCTTTCCTCCTGTGATACCACCGCCCAAACCATTCAACTGCTATGTCAAGTCAAGTGGAAAGATTCGTGGCGGAATGAAGTCAACTGGGACGCAATTTGGCTTTTTGGCAAATTTGAGCGGGAACCTGGAGTATGGGCAGATCTACGATTTTCGTCCGCTGGTCATACGCAATCCTCAAATGTACCACTCACCATAGAGGCTTCCCTCTTGCCGGCGGGGCATGCCAGTGGGCTGCTATTGTATCGCTCAGAAGCAGGGACAGGAGAACTGGCCACTAACCTACGCTTGATTTGGCACTATGGAGCAAGTTATTATGAATTGCCGGACATTGGCACTGCGATTCAGGTAATGGGGGTAGAGATGGTATATGTCCCGCCAGGTCCCAATGTGCTGGGGCAATTCCATTCCGAAAGTCGGCCAGCTCATGGGTTTTTCCAGGTCGGCTCAGAAGACGAGGCCTATCTGATAGATTCGGAAGCGGAGATAGCGGTTGGACAGGCAGATGGGCAGCTATTCTATCAAGTGGGAGAATACGAAGCCTACACTGTAGGAGATCAAAAAGGCCCTATCCCAGCCGCTTTCCCCAAAGGAACAACCGCCATGTATGTGATGAAATATCCCATCACCCAGGGACAGTATGCGGCCTTTCTTTCCCTATTACCTCCCCGTGCACGAGCTGCCAGAGATGTGAGCCAATCTCCCGGCTATGCGGAAAAAGGAGGGAGCATCAGCAAAAGAGACCAAGGATTTAGCGCGGACTTCCCCCAACGGGCGGCCAATTTCCTGAGCTGGGTAGATGGCATCAGTTGGCTGTCATGGGCAGGGCTCCGTCCGATGAGTGAGTTGGAGTACGAAAAGGCAGCCCTAGGGACGAAATTTTCGGTCTCCCACTATCAAGATGGTGAGCTACCGGAACAGGTGAGTGCATCGTCTCGAATCTCTCGCTGGGGCATCGTTGATCTTTGTGGAGGTCTGTGGGAACGAGTGGTTTCCGTCGGTACCAAAGAAGGGCGAGCCTTTATAGGTTCTCCCGGACAAGGCTTCGTAGATGAACTCGGCTATCCCTATGGATTTTCAAACGCAGACTGGCCCGGTCCTCAGGCTTTGGGAAGTGGGTATCGAGGCGGAACGGAAGGCTTGCTCGAATTAGGGGAAGTGGCGAATCGCACCTATGGGGCGTATGAGGCTACCTATGGCAATGAATCCCAAGGATTTCGAGGGATCCTGGCCGCTCCCAAACCATGAATGAGAGTTTGATTCAAGAAATCAGCACTGCTTCTGGACTGGTTGATATGGGATGATCTAGCTCATGAGTTCTCGGTACCACTCCATCAACTCCCCCGCCAAACGCTCCGGCGAAAATCGCCTGGCCTGCAGCTTCCCCAGCTCGACCATGCGAGCTTGTTCCGCGGAATCTCCGAGGACTCCTTCCATGACTTCAGCCAGAGCAGCCGCCGAAGTCGGATCGAAATAGCGGGCTGCTTCGCCACCTACCTCTGGAAAAGAGGAACGGTCAGCACAAAGCACCGGAGTACCGCTGGCCATCGCTTCCAGAATGGGAATGCCAAAGCCTTCGTACAAGGAAGGAGCTATGAGGAGACTGGCCGCTTGGTACAAGGCTGGTAACTCTTCCTCTGGCACAAAGCCCAACCATTGGACCTGATCCGTAATGCCCAACTCTGTTTCCTCAGCTTGCCAAAAGGTGCGGGCTTTTCCGCCGCCTACCACCACAAGGGGCAGCGTCGGTTTGATCCGCATCGCTTGGAGAATGATTCCCAAATTCTTGCGGGGGAGGGCCGACCCCACCGCTAAGATGAAATTCGAAGGCAATTCGTATTTCGCCCGAATCCTTTGCAGGGGCGTTTCAGAAACCCCTTGCAGGAAACGCTGATCGAAAGTCTGGTAACTAACCTGGATGTTCTCCTCAGGCAGGCCATAAAAATGGACCAAATCTGCCTTGGTGGCTTCGCTCATGGCTAGAATGAGATCGGCCTCCTGACAACTGCGCCGCAATTTCCAATCGTACAATTGGCGATCCAGCCAGGGATAGTCCTGGGGGTAGCGCAAGAAAATTAGGTCATGCACACTCAGAACCGAGGGGATGCCTCGCTTTCGGAGACCCTGCGGCAATTCATGACTGAGGCCGTGAAAGAGGTGGGTTTCCTGCTGCTGCGCCAATGTCGCCAAACGAAACTGTCGCCAGAAACTGCCCCCGAGCTTGGGGCCTTCCACCAAGGAAAAAGGAGGGGAAGTTCTCAAAAACTCCGCTTCTGGATGGGATTTCGCTTTCGGTGTGAACAACAGCAGTTCGTTGCCTTCGACCGCTGCCAATGCCTTCAGCAGGAGACGGCTGTACCTCCCCAATCCGGTGAAATTGTGGAAGGCTCGTTTGGCCTCGAAGGCGATGCGCATGCTCAGGAAATTGTGTTACGCCGGGCCATGCGGTTCATCAGGGTATTGGTGATGGCCAAGAATTCTGCCTCCGTGATCATGCCGATCAACTTGCCTTTGTTGAGCACAGGCAAGCAACCGATTTTGTTTTGGCGCATGATCCGCATCGCAGTTACGATGCTATCTCCTGGAGAAATGCTGACCGGATTGCGACGCATAACCGAAGAGACAGTCAAAGTATCCTGGTCCCCCTGGCGTTGTGCAAATTGCCGCAAAAGCATTCGGGAAGTAACCAGACCGATCAATTTCCCCGCTTTGTCTTCCACCGCCACATGCCGGATTTTTCGCCAATCCATCAGACTCGCAGGCAGATCTAAAATGTCGTCTTCCTGAACCGTGATCAGGTCGGTATTCATGAATTCCTCCACCAGCATGGCGGCGGGTTCGTATTCGACGGTGTCTGTGCTCGCCAACTCCCATTCGTGGATGGGTTTGCCCAGGACTTGATGCTGTTGGATGGAAGCGGTAATGGCAGTGATGACCTCATCCCGAGGAATCCCCTCTTTGCGGAGACTGGAATAGCTGTCCAGCATCCAAGAAGAGCCGGTTTGGCCGCTTTTGGTACGGGCCTCGATGATGCCGAGATAGGTGTCGATGTCTCCTTTGTCAATGCCTGCCTTCGTCAGTCCATGTCGGGCCATGGGGAGCAATTGCTCCTGGATCAATTGCGCCGGGGAGATCTTTTTGTTGTCCAGCCAGGTGAATTGCGTATCCATTCCAAAGCGGGCTGCGGCAAAAAAGTTGGCTTTGGCACAGGAAAAATCCATGACTTGGGTAATGTCTGGAATGGTGTCTTCGATGCCGTTCATCATACCCAACCAAAAGGCAGCGTTTGCGATGGCATCAGGTAGGCTTGGCCCAGCCGGGAAAATCCGATTTTCGATCCGCAAGTGAGGTTGACCATTGGGAGAAATGCCGTAACAAGGGCGATTCCACCGATAGACCGTCGAATTGTGGATGTTAAGGGCGCGTAGCTTGGGGGTTTTGCCTTTGTTGACCATGTCGAGGACATCTTCCTCCACATCAGTAGTCAGCAACACCTGGAAGCGGGCGATGTCCTCCTTGTAGATTTCCATGACCGAATTGTGCAACCAATCACTGCCAAAGGTCACCCTGGGACTGCGATCCCGGAGGTGGTCCGAAAAGGTCCGGATGTCGATCGACTGTTGGAACAAGGCAATCC
>JBCCCJ010000251.1:0-7046 GCA_039033615.1 Bacteroidota bacterium | reverse complement strand
CAACAGGTTCTCCGCGAGGATGGCTCTGGTTGGTGAGTCTCGTTGGTCTCTTAGGAATGACGATTTGGTTGGGAAGCAGAAGAAACACCCCTCTCTAATTAGAAGTGCCCTGCCTTTCTACTTTTTATGTTTTTCTTGTTAACCCAATTTCTGTTATGGCAAAACCTATCGGAAAAGGAAAGATCATCTTGATCGGTTCCGGCGGCGGTTCTCTCCGCATCAGTTGTCATTGTCTCAATGGAGTATCACAAAGTCCTGCCATCGAACACTTCATCGTTGGTTCGAGCAACGGCTTAGTGGTAGATGATGAGGTCTTGTTTCTACAACAAAGCCCCGGCAAAGCCGAAAATGTGATCAAACTACCGACCAATTCCTGCATTTAAGCAGGATTTCGACATGATTCAAGAAGAAAAGGTTGTTCCACTGGAACAACCTTTTCTGTTAATTATTTTTCGAACCCATCCAGGCGATCCAACCATTCGTCTACCTCTCGCTGTTCCTCTCCACTACTCTTCTTCAGGCTCATATTCAACACTTTTTCCGCTTCTGCAAACTTGCCTAGTTGAATCAGGATCACGCCTCGTTTCCTCAGTGCTTTTCCTTCCCATTCAACCTCCTCGACTTTTTCCAACAATTGTTTTGCGTCTAAGAACCGTTCTTGTTGGAGTCGGCACATGGCTTGCAGATAAGAACTAGCGCCTTCACTGATTAAGCCCTGACTTTGGGTCCGTTGTATTTCCAGCATGGCTTGATCGTAATTCTCAAAATAATGAGCCATCACCGCAGCATCCAATGGACTTGGAACCACATGACTCTCCGACCGCTTGAGATCCCTTGCAGAACCACGATTCTGATCGAGAAGAGCCAGCAGATTATGCTTTTCCGCTAGTTCGATCTTAGCATCTCTCTGCAAGGCAAGTCGATCAACTTCTCCGTTGGTAGGAGGAATTTGCAGCCACCAGGCAGTTGCCAATAAGATCAGGCCACCGATTGCTGCTGCAACCAACCAGGGAATCCTTCGGGACACAGGTGGTTGTTCTTCAGATTCCCAACCGTGAACCAGTTGTTTGATTTCTTCCAGACGATTGGCTTCCAACAGAACCGCAGCAGCCAAATGTTCTTTCTCCTCCTCGTTGAGTTCGCCTCCCTCTTTGAGCTGTTGATCAATCAACATTTTCTCCTCGACAGAAGCAGCGTGAGCCATTTCTTTCAGGAGGAGGTTGAAGAAGGAAGTAGGTTGTTTCATGTCTAGGCAAGTATGGGAGTTATCCCAAGATGTCGTTTATCAATTGTTGGAGAGCTGGAGTCTCTCTGATGAGTTTCAGCACTTTTCCTTTGCAGTGGGTCTTTTGGTTCCGAGCCAGTTGGACATTGGCAAAACCAAGGTCTTTGGCCACGGTTTTCATTCGTTCCGAACGATCAAATGTCCGCAACAAGAGTTCCCGGCACTTTTCCCCGACCTGATCCAACAACCGTTGGATCAGGTCGGCATGCTGATTGGCGATCATTTGAAAGTCAGGGCGAAACGTATCAGATTCTGGGAGTTCAGGCAAGTTCTCATCGCCATAAGAAAGGATCATGGTTGGCTGCCGGGACAGCTCTTTATTCAAATAGTTCTTGCAAATGGTGTACAAGAGTGATCCTAACTGAGCCTCTTGGCGATATTGTTGTCGCCTGACCGTCGAGGCAATCCCATGCAATCCTACTGACATCACTTCTTCCAAGCTGAATTGATTTCCCTTCTTTGATCGAATCAAGGCCAGGATTTTGTCCCGATTCTGATGGTATAGGCATCTGAGAGCTTCGCTGCATTGTGCCTGCGTGCCTTGTAGCCTCTCGACCAATTCTGCTTCAGAAAAATATGGACCGTGGTACTCCCACATGGTCAGAAAGAATGGTGCATACGATAAGTTAGGAACAAAGAACGAAACAAACCAACAGTTGCGGGGGCTCGCAGGACTTGACCGGTATCTCTCCTCTCCAGAAATGTGAGATCGTTGTATGCTTTTCCCCCATCCTTGAGGTAAGTAGATCTTCAAATCTCTTGCCGAGCCCCTTCACAACAGCTTTACGGTGTGCATGATTGTTTGTGTTATCAGGTTAGAGTCCCGAAAGGCAAAAAACATAATAGCTTCGCTCAAATTTTGTGTACTTTTCTGTCGAAAATCATGATTATCCCTCATTTGCGGCTTTCCCCCTCTATAAAAGACCTCGGTATCAACCTATTTGCATGGATAGGTGCCTTCAGTCTGTTTGGCTTTATCCGGCTGTATGGGGTGGAAGAGGAATTGGTCTATGCCAGACAGGGTTCTGAGTTGCAGGTCCTGGAGATGATTGCCGTCCAAGGCCTAGTCATTGGAACAGCTTTTGGCCTGGGAATTGGATTGCTGGATGCATGGTTGGATCGAAAGCGGTGGCGAAATTATGCCTACGGCGTCCTCATTCTGCTTCGGACCCTGATCCATATTCTCCTCACGGTGGTGATCCTGATTGGATTCATCAGTATCACCCACCTCATATTTGGCGAACCATTCCATTCGTTTTCCTGGGAGTTGATTGAAGAAAGCCTGTTTACCAAGACCGCCATGGTCATCCTGATTTACACCGGCGTCATCAGTGTCATCTTCAACCTGATCCGGCAGATGAACAAAATGTTTGGCCCCGGCATTCTCACCAATATCATCACCGGAAAATACCACCGTCCCAAAGAAGAGAATCGAGTGTTCATGTTCCTGGACCTGAAATCATCCACCACCTATGCCGAGCGCCTGGGGCACATTCTGTACAGCGAATTGATTCAAGACTGTTTTTTTGATTTGACGGATGCAGTTCAGCAACATCGGGTAGAGATCTATCAATACGTGGGGGACGAAGCGGTTTTGACTTGGCGAATCGAAGAGGGCTTGCAGGAGATGAATTGCATCAAAGCCTTTTTCAGCTTCGAAGACAGCATTCAACGGCGGGCCAATTACTACTTCAACAAATACGATTTGGTTCCGGCCTTCAAAGCGGGCGTCAATATGGGATTGGTCATGGCAGCTGAAGTTGGGGTTGTGAAAAAAGAAATTGCTTACCACAGTGATGTCCTCAACACTGCGGCTCGCATTCAAGGACAATGCAATGCCCTCGGCAAGCCTTTGCTGGTATCAGAGACCGTCCGAAACTGTCTCGGGAATCCCACCAATTTTCAGATCGAATCCGTGGGGGAGGTAAGTCTAAAAGGGAAAAAACAACGCATTCAACTCTACAGTGTGGACCGAATCGATCAGCGGGAGCATCCTTTTGCCTTCACAGAATGAGGTCGAATCTCACTTGCTTTTGGGAGAGAATTTCGTATGTTGAAATAAAGGCAACGTACTCGTAATCTCCCCATTATGGCCTCCATTCGACACATTTTATGTCCGGTGGATTTCAGTCCCCTTTCGGATGAATCCATTGAAAAAGCTAGCTTTCTGGCCACATTTTTTCAAGCAGACCTCACCCTGCTTCATGTCATTCCGACCCTACCCAAACGGTTGGGCATGTCCAAAGGTCGCAGTTCAGAAACGCTTCAACTGGTTGCAAAAGCCGAAGAGGTCGCTCGCCAGCACCTTCGGCAAGCCAAGAAACGGCACGTACCCTATGCAGTCAAGTGCAAATCGCTCGTCAAAGAAGGCGAGTTGGAACGGCAGGTCCTGGAGGCCATTGCCGAGACGGCATGTGATCTGCTGATGGTCGCCGTTTCGGGGCCGGAGATCAGCCAGCCGTTGAAAACCCTCCTCACCTCTTCTCCCTGCCCAGTCTTGACCTATCAGGGGAAAAGCCAGCGAAAGGATCAGGGAGAACTGATCAAAGGCTTCCGCAATGTATTGCTCCCTTTGCCCGTCGATCCGATCGCCCGAGAGCAGGCACGGTCATCCGCAGCAGCCTTCTGGGGACAAATGAGCGCAGGCGTTCACCTCATCATGGCGGTTCATCCAGCGCAAAGTCCATCAGAGCAGCTGCAAGTCCAGGCCCTGCTAGAGGAAGAAATCCAGCGCTATGCCGAAGGGCACTTCAGTAGAGTTACTGGCCAACTCATCGTAGCGGAGGATTGGACGGAACCCATCGTAGCCATTGCAGACCAGCATCAGTGTGATTTGATTCTCATGCCTCCTGGCACGATCCCTCAGGCAGCCAAACGGAATGGCGACTGGTCCCACAATCTCATGCAAAAAAGTGGAAGATCGCTGATGAGTTTGCGTGCAATGCCAAAGGCTCTAGCCTGAAGTTCGGGAATCGTCAGGCAGAGATTCACCGACTGCGTGTAAGATTTCTTGCGGATTGTGTCAGTATTTCCCCCGACTCTGGGAAAATTCGGTTGATTCTTTCGCCTCCCGTCAAAAAATTCAGCGTAAGAATTTTCCCAACTAGCGGTAAGAGGTTGCTCATTTTCCGCTTACTTTTCTTACAGATTCCGGGAAAATACTGTCTTACGCACCACCTTTTTAGCTGATAACCTGCGTCCAGACCCATAACACCAAGGCATTCGTCCTCTCTGCAACCCTTGTACGAATTGCCCACAGACAGTAGGGAGGCCTTCTTAGGAAGACCTCCCTACCCGGTTTTTCAGGGGAGAGATTCCTCTCCACCGTCTCCATTTTTCTTAGAAAGCTATTCGGAAAATCTATGGATCCTGCTGGCCTAGCTCAGCTCTTTCGACTGCCATTCCCTACTGCCAACTCCCAACTCCTACTTCTTCCCCTGCTCATAAATCAATTCCGCGACCAAACCTGTCCATCCAGTCTGATGGCTGGCGCCCAACCCACGAGAAGTGTCTCCTTCAAAATATTCGTAAAACAACACCAGATCCCGAAAATGAGGATCATCCCGATAGATGAAATCGGTGCCATTGACGGGCCGATGATTGGTTTCATCCTTTCGAAAGATCCCGATCATGCGGTCAGCGATTTGATCGGCGATCTGACTCAAGTTCATCCAGTTTCCGGAGCCACTCGGGTATTCCACCTGAAATTCCTCTCCCAGATAACGGTGAAAGCTCCGCAGAGATTCAATTAGCATATAGCTCATGGGAAACCAAACGGGTCCCCGCCAATTGGAATTTCCCCCAAACATGGCGGTGTCAGATTCTCCAGGGGTATAAGTAATGCCGTATTCCTCCCCTGCAATCGTGGTATGATAGGGATGCTCTGCGTGGTACTTGGACAAAGAGCGAATGCCACCAGGGGCGAGAAACTCTGCCTCATCCAGCATGGCCGTCAGTAATTTCTGGAGGCGTTGACCGGATACCATCGCCAGGAGAATGTCTCCTTGTTGCTCCGAAAGACGATGTCGATCCATCACGCAATAGGGGTTCTCAGCCAGGTAATAGTTCCAAAACCACTCCAGGCGACGCATGAATTCGGGTACATGGTCCTGCATCTCTTCATTGATGACCAAGGTCGCAAACAAGGGCGTCAAGCCTACCAGTGAACGAACCTTGATGGGCAGATAGCTGTCATCCGGCAGCATCAGGACATCGTAATAGAAGCCATCTTCGGGATCCCAGAGGCTCATCCATTCTTCGCCTAGCTTGTTCAGGGTGTCAGCGATGTAGACAAAGTGCTCAAAGAATTTGGTAGCTACATCTTCAAAGGAGTCATCATGAATGGATATCTCCAAGGCCATTTGGAGCAGATTGAGGGAATACATCGCCATCCAACTGGTCCCGTCTGCTTGCTCCAGGTGCCCGCCTCCCGGCAGTTCGTGACTGCGGTCAAAGATTCCGATATTGTCCAAGCCCAGGAAGCCCCCCTCAAAGATGTTGTTGCCGTTGACATCTTTTCGGTTGACCCACCAAGTAAAGTTGAGCATCAGCTTTTGGAAGACCCGCTTGAGGAATTTGATGTCGCCTTTGCCCGTCTGCTCCTTTTCCATTTGGTACACCTTCAAGGCAGCAAAAGCATGGACGGGAGGATTCACATCGGAGAAATTCCACTCATAGGCCGGAATTTGCCCATTGGGAGCCATGTACCACTCCCTCAGGAAG
This sequence comes from Bacteroidota bacterium, assembly GCA_039033615.1. Classification (GTDB taxonomy): domain Bacteria; phylum Bacteroidota; class Bacteroidia; order J057; family J057; genus JBCCCJ01. The sequence continues at coordinate 1,039 of JBCCCJ010000251.1, read as the reverse complement.
AGGATGAGCTGTTTCTTGGCAAAGTTGACATCCAATCGGGCCAGTGGAATGCAATGAAAGGCCAAGTCCCAGACCGCGTACCAGGGATATTCCCATTTGTCAGGCATGGAAATGATGTCCTCATTGTTGAGGGTTCGCCAATGGCTGTTCCGGCCATGTTTCCGGCTTTCTGGGGGAGACGGATGCCCCGGATCTCCATCCAACCAGAGGGGCATGTCGATGTGATAAAACTGCTTGGTCCACATCATGCCCGCAAACGCCTGTCGCTGAATATTGGCGGTATCTTCATCCGCCCCTTCAGGAAGTAAGGTCGCGTAAAACTCATCTGCTTCCTGGATTCGCTGATCAAAGACTTTCTCGAAGTTTTTCCCTAAGGGGCTTTGCGCCAACAACTCTGTGCATAGCCTCAGGCGAATTTCCTGGCTTCCTTCTGCCTCGATTTCCACTTCAAAGTGAGGAGAAAATTTGGTGCCAGAATTTTTTTCGGCCAGGAAATCATATTCCCCTTCGATCACCGCCCGATGAAAGGCATCTTTGACAAACGGGTTCTCTTTCTTTTTCTCTCCATAGACCCGAGCCCGATTGGTGTCATTTTCGGTAAAAAGCGTCCGGGTTGGGTTTTCAAAGTAGAAGTAGTAATCGTGATCTAGGTCCTCGTGTACGGCCCGAACCCGCTGGAAATTCCGAAAAACCTCCAGGTGATGAATCACTGGCCGCTGCTGTACCTGCCCAATACGCCAGAGGTTCCGAAACCATAAGGTAGGAAGGAGATGGATGGTGGCCGCCTCCTTGCTGCGATTGTGTAAGCGAATCCGAATCAATACGTCTTCTGGACCTGCCTTGGCATATTCCACCTCTACGTCCACATACTTTCCATCGTCAAACAGGCCAGTATCCAGCAATTCATATTCCAGTTCCTTGCGGTTGCGCTTGCCGTTTTCCTCCACCAAGTCATCATAGGGAAACGCCTCCAAGGGATATTTGTAGAGGTATTTCATGTAGGTGTGGGTCGGCGTGCTGTCGAGGTAGTAATACAACT
>JBCCCJ010000250.1:0-7055 GCA_039033615.1 Bacteroidota bacterium | reverse complement strand
GTCATCGCTCCCTGCTGGTGGTACGTGATCAAGGGGATTTGCTTGTTGCGGAAGAAAGTCTGAGACTTCTGCATATTATCAGAGATATTGGAACTTTCGTCCAACACCATCTTTTGAATCTGAAAGACCTTATTGGCTAGAGCTTCGAGTGAATCTTTCACCAATCCCATATCGTCCTGTAAGTTCTTCTGCTGCTGACTCTTGTCTTTCAGAGAGGGATCCTGGTACTTCAACTCTTTGACTTCGTCCCGCAAATCTTCTTGATCAAAGGACAAAGTCAAGAGGTTTTCCAGAAGTTCTCTGAGCGATTCCAGGTTCTGTTGATCCTGCTGCATCTGCATGGACATCTGCATATCGGAGAGTTCTCCTGCCATATCCTGCATTTTCTGGGCCGCTTTTTTCTGCGATTCTGAAGCGTTCTGCTTCATCTGCTGCGCATTCTTCTTGTTTTTCCGGCTCCCCTCTTGCTGTTCCTGAGCCGCTTGTTTCATTTCAGAAGCCGCCTGATCCATCTCTTCTTCGGTTTCCTCCGCATCTTCTTGAAGGTTTTCCATCTTCTCTTCATCTGGTGTGTCGGTCTTTTCTTTCATCTCCTTCAACTCCTCAATATCCTCCGATACATCTTCCATCTGCTCATTCAGGTCTTCTTGGCGATCTCCTACATTCTCCATATCCTCTGGAGACTCTGCATCATCTAGCTTCTCATTGAGCAGTTCCTGCTTCGTTTCGAGGTTCTCCAATTTGTTCCGCAATTCATCTACCTTTTGCTGCACTTCCAATTGCTTGAGGAGTTCCAAGGTCCGCTCCAGGCTCTTTCGCATCTCTTCATCATTCATCTCCAACTGATCCATCTTCTCCATGATGTCTTCTGGACTCAGATTCTCCAGTTGTTCCTGAAGTTCCTCTAACAATTTCTCGATTTCTGGATTTTCTAACTCCTCCAAAAATTCATTCAACTCATCATATTTCTCCAGGGTTTGCTCAGAAATCATCTGATTCTCCTGCATCTGTTCTTTGGTCTCTTCAAACTTCTCCTGAGTTTCCTGTAGTTGTTCGAGCATCTTCTTGTGCTCATCTACCATCCGCTGCACCTCTTTCTTATCATCAAACGACAATTGCTTTTGCTGCAGCATTTTCTCCTGCATCTTCCGGTAATCATCCTTCAGACTTTCCGAAGTCTTTTTCAACTCGGATAGCTCATCTTTGACTTCATCTTGCTCCGCTGTTACTTCTTCATACTTTGCAGCGAGGGTTGGATATACCGCTTTGAATACGGCTGTACTGGCAGCTTTGGGCCCGGAGACCCCGTCATTGTCCCACACTTTCAGGTAGTATTCTAGTTCATCTCCTTCCGACATACCTAAGGAAGTCAGGTCGATGTTGTAGCCGAGTTGTTGCAATACCTGCGCTTGATCTATGCTCAATGAATACTGTCGATATTCAGCACTGACTTCACTGGTCCCACCGGATTTAACAAACCGATAAAAGAGGGCCATTTTGCTGAAGCCAAAATCGTCTGCTACCTCCAAGTCCAGAGGCATGTTGGGATCAAGATCTACCAGAAAATCATTGTTCGGGGAGAACACATAAATGGAAGGAAAGCGATCCTGTACCACAGTGGCCCGATAAGTAACGGTATCAATGTTCTCTATTTGGTCAGGAGAAACCAACGAAATGAAATAGTCCGTATTTAGCATTAATCTCCTGGTAACCAAATATTTACCGTCTTCTGATCCGATCTTAAAAGGAGCAGGCTCTGCTTGATTCCCTACCCAATAGGCTTGATCGACTTCTCCTTGTGGTTTCAGTTCCCAGCTCACATAAGAACCCTTGATGGCCTTGAAATCCCCTACGTTTTCTTCCAATAGCTCACTAGGCAATCCAGTGTAGTCAGGGTAATTGATTCTCGCCCGGAACGACTTGATGAAAGGCCGCTTGATCACGGCAATCTGATGCGTCTCTGATTTTACATCTGGATTCCCCACATAAAAAGAAAAGCCTTCCTTGATGTCAGTGAAGGTGTAGCGGAACTCCGTATTCGATGACTTTTCGAGATTGTAGTCGATGAACTGAGCCTGTGATTCGGCATCACTTTTCATATAGACGTACAACTCAGCTGGTAATTCATTGCCACTGACTTGCACGTTCAATTCAAAATTATCTCCAGCAACCAATTGATCGGGGAGTTCCCCTAGATTCAATGCAAAGGGAGCGGGAGGCAAAAAGTCTTCCTGATAATTAAACAGTCGGTGAGAACTCGTCCCTAAGAAAGCGGGATTCGCAAAATAAGTAATGAGATACAAGAATAAGGGAATCAGCAGGTACCATGCATAGCGCCGATTGACATTCAGATTAATCCCTGAACTCAAAGGTACCGGAGAAATCTCCGCCGCTTTCTGGTCGATGGCTGCTTGCACCAAGGCATTTTGGGAACTGTGCTCTTTCCTCAATTGGAGAAAGTTGAGCAGCTTGTCATTCACATCCGGGAACAACTGCTTCACCATATCGGCGATCCGGTATTCGTCAATGCCCCGGGCAATTTGAAACAATTGAAACACTGGCCAAGCGACCATGTAAGCAAGAACTCCCATAAAGGAAATCCCCAGGATCGCGACGATGCCGGTTCGAACTCCAGAGGAAAACCCAAACAATCCCTCGCTCAACAAAGCGATGAATAAGATCGAGCTTACCAACAACAGTAAGATCAGAGATCCCCGGACAATTTTGTCCAAGTAATATTTCCGTCGGAACTCTTGAATGTGCCGATCAAGGACTTGTTGATGCTGATTCATAACCTGTTCAACGAATAATGCCCAAGCAAGTTCCGGCCCAGGGGCCAGGAAGCTTACGCTATCCCAAAAAGAAGAAAAAAGAGGCAATTGTGTGTGCAGAATTCACCTCCTATTTAAATTTCGACACCAGGACGGGATAAAACAAGTCCTTTTAGGAAAAGTCCATTTCCACCACGATCGGACAATGATCTGAGTGCTTCACATCTGGGAGGATGCTTGCCCCTACACATTTATCGGCAATTGCCTCATTGACAAGATGATAGTCGATTCTCCAGCCCTTATTTTTGGCTCTTGCACCCGCTCGATAGCTCCACCAAGAATAGTGGTCTCCCTCTTCGTGAAACTTGCGAAAAGAATCCACAAAACCCGATTCCATGAATTTGGACATCCATTCTCGCTCGTGCGGCAAAAAGCCGGAGTTCTTTTTGTTTCGTACCGGATCGTGGATGTCCCTTGCCTCATGGCAGATGTTATAATCTCCTGAAATGATCAGGTGGGGGATTTCTTTTTTGAGCGCTTCGATGTACACAAAAAAATCTTTCAGGAAAGCCTCTTTCACAGCCTGCCGATGCTCTCCGCTGGAACCACTGGGGAAGTAGGCAGAAATGATCGAGTATTCATCAAAGTCCGCTCGCAACACCCTGCCCTCAGAATCATAGGCTTCTATCCCACATCCGTACGCTACATGATTCGGTTCCTTTTTTGACAAGATGGCGACTCCACTGTATCCCTTTTTCTCTGCGGAATACCAATAGGCATGGTACCCCTCCGGCTGCAATATTTCTGGAGCGAGTTGATCGGGTTGCGCCTTGGATTCTTGTAAGCACAGCACATCCGGCGCAGCGGATTGTAGCCATTCCAGGAATCCCTTTTTTTGAGCGGCCCGGATGCCGTTCACATTGTAGGAAATGATCTTATGCATCTGATTCGGTTGAGTCTGTTGATTCTTCTGACGAAAAATGATTCCATCCCTGCGCTGGTAAGTCGACGACTTCTCCTGAACTCAAGGTCATTTGCACAATGCCTTTCTCCCCGGTTACGTGCCCGATCACAGAGATGCCTCGCTCTTGTTGTATCAACGAAAATTGGTCAATCGGAATGGTGAACAACAACTCATAATCTTCTCCCCCATGCAGGGCATAAGTGGTGGCTGCTATCTGAAAATCTTCCGCCACCGAAACGGTCTGATGATCAATCGGCAATTTGTCGCTGTAGATCATCATGCCGACCTTGCTGCTCCGAGCCAAATGGTGGAGTTCATTGGCAAGTCCATCGCTGATGTCAATCATGCTCTTGGGGGTAACGCCCTTGTCTCGCAAGAGTCGAATCACATCTAAGCGAGCTTCTGGCTTCAATTGCCGCCCAACGACATAATCAAAATCATTCAGATCGGGCTGCATTTCGGGATTGTCAACAAACACGGCCTTTTCCCGATCCAATACCTGGTAGCCAGCATAAGCAGCTCCCAGATCTCCACTTACACAAATCAATTCTTTTTCCGTTGCTCCAGATCGAAGGGCGACCTCTGATTCCTTCACGGTTCCGTAGGCACTGACCGAGAGGATCAAGCCTTGTTTGGAACTACTGGTGTCTCCCCCAAGCAAATTGATTCCGTATGCCTCGCAAGCCAATCGAATTCCACCGTACAATTCTTCGAGGGCCTCAACTGGAAAGCGGTTGCTCATCCCGATCGAAACGGTTATCCCATAGGGCTCTGCATTCATCGCCACAACATCGCTGACGTTCACCGCAACGGATTTGTATCCCAAGTGCCGCAGCGGTGCATAGGCCAAATCAAAATGAACCCCCTCCAGCAACAAATCAGTGGTGATCACTTGCAAATCCCCCATGCCTGATCGGATCAAAGCCGCATCATCGCCAATCCCCAGCCGCAGCTCAGGACGAGGGTCAGGAAATTTCTGGGTGATTCGGTCAATCAACCCAAACTCTCCCAACGCTTCGATGGGAGTCAGTCCGTGGGACTCAATCATGGTATCAATAAATTTGAGAGGGCTACAAACATACGAAGAAACTCTTGGCTAGCCACGTTTTCCTCCTTTCCTGACCATGAATAGATTCCTTATCCACGGCTTTGTCAACATCCATTTTTCTGAGATACTCATTTGATTTAAAGGGACTTACAAGCTCATTTTCTCATGTTACAGAACATATCCACATCATGCGATCAGGGGAAAACTCTTCTTTCTCCCTTCATTTCCTCCCTCTTTTCCTGAATCTCGATCCAACCTCTGAATGTGATTGAACTCTCTCTCGATCTGAAAAAGGAAGGCAAATCTGAAAGACCCTTTATTGTATTTGTATTTATTTTTTAAATCTATCATAGAAGTAATAGAGCTGTGGATAAGCGGGAAAACTTTTCTGGGAAAAACTTGCTTCTGATTCTCTTCACACCTTTGTCCACAGCGTAAGATCTGAGATGAATTGATTCATCTATCGGACCTTTTTCTGCTCCAAAAGCTTTGATAGATATTTCTGATTGTTAAGGATGAATGACTTAGGAGGAAAAGATGGAGGTAAGACTTTTCCCAAAAAGTGAAGGCAATGAGAGTTGGATAACTGGACTTGTACACTTATGCACAACCGAGTGCAAAACGGTTTACCTTGAGAAAAAGTTTCAGAGAAGGCCTGGGAGATTCTGTGCAAAAAAAGTCGGTAATGCACACACTTTGAAAAAGTGCCTTACTTTTCCACGAAAATGGAGGCGACGTGGAAAACCCAAGAGGAGGTTTTCACCACAGGAGTAGAGTCCTGCACATCTGTGGGAAACATTCTGTGGAAAAGCAGCCCTTGATTTTCAGGGACTTCCGAAAGTTATCCTGACCCATGTGGAAAAGATCAAAAGGGGGCAAAAACTTGCCTTCTCTTGGTGACGAACCGCACCTAAGGTCAGGCTTTCCTACTGTAGGAGAATCTCAGGGCCATTTTTCTTGAAAAAATCGCGGATTGATTGCGATAAAACCAGCAGCTCTAGGTCATGGGCCAATTCGTCACAAAGAGAGGCCCTGTTTTTAGGCAAAAACAGGGCCTTTTGAGGCAATTTCCAGGAAAAAGCGAGAAGAATATCCTGTAACTATTTGATTATCAGTTGGATAAATTTCAGGATGAGGTCCCGTGATTCACTTGCCTTTGAATTTGGGCTTTCTTTTCTGCAAAAAGGCGGATATCCCTTCCATGAAATCATGGCTGACGATGTTTTTGCCTTGATTGACAGCTTCTACTTCTAGTGCCGCTGCCAAGCCTTCGTTCATGCCAGTCCGGATGTTGGCTTTGGTATGTTGAATGGCGAGGAAGGGACCCTCGGCCAGAGCGACACTGATATCTTGTACCGCCTGATCCAATTCGGCATCTGCGAATACCTGATTGACCAAGCCCAACTCGCCAGCTTCTTCCCCCGTGATACTCTTATTAAAGGCCATCAATTCAAATGCTTTGTGATAGCCAAGTTTGGCAGGCATGAAATATCCCCCTCCCCCATCACTGGAAAATCCGATCCGAGTGAAAATCTGATTGAACTTTGTGTTTTGCGAAGCATAGATCAAATCGCACCCCAGGGCAAAGTTGAAGCCAACCCCTACACAAGCTCCGCGCACTTTGGCGACAAAAATCTTGTTCATCTCGCGCATGGCAAGAATGCTAGGGTTATAGGTCTGGCGGAGAAAGTCGGTCACATTGAACTCTCCTTGACCTACCAATCGGGGATCGAGGTCTGCCCCCGAGCAAAAATCTTTTTCGGCACCAGTCAAGATCACCACCCGACTGTCATCTTCGGCGGTCTCGGCAATCACCTGGGTCAAGGCTTGCGCCATGTCCCCACTCAGGGCATTCTTTTTATAAGGTTGATTAAACGTGATGGTTTTGATGTGCCCGGTTTGGGAAACCAGGATCTTTCCGTCGGCGAGAGTTTGGTCCATGTGCGATGTCGTTACGTGAGGGGAAAGGTAGAGGGAAGAAAGATAAGAAATTTATGATGCTTGCATACTAATTTTGGGAAAATATAGGATTTGAAAAATTTTCCTTGTTTTTTGTAGAAAACTTCTTTCCCCTTCTGAATTCAAATACTTCAATAGACCTATGGCACAATCTTATGTGAATCTTCGCAATCTGCGATTCATGTACCAGGAGGTGTTTCCTATTCAGGATATCCAATGGTAAAAACATTTCACAAAGGGAAACAAGCCTATGTGACTATGTCCAATAATAACAGTGTGCCAATTGCCGTAAGGCGTAAGGAAGCATTTTTGG
>JBCCCJ010000249.1:0-7073 GCA_039033615.1 Bacteroidota bacterium | reverse complement strand
TAGCATGATGATCAAAAAGCTAGAGCAGGAGTTGGAGATCACCATTTTTGATCGTAGCAAAAGCCCCGTTCAGCCGACAACCCAAGGAAAAAAAATCATTTAGCAGGCCCGCATCATCCTCAGCCAACAACGCATGATGCGCAAAATGGCGCTAGACGAAAGCACCCAGTTGAGTGGGCATATCCGAATCGGCATCATCCCTACCCTAGCGGCTTATTTGGTCCCCCGATTTTTGGGAAATTTTCTCCAACTCCTGCCGGATCTCCAGGTGACCATCGAAGAAAGCAATACCGAGGTCATCATCGAACAACTGAAAAAAGGTCAATTGGACCTCGGAATTCTGGCCACTCCTTTGAGCGAAACCTATATCGAGGAACATCCGCTCTTTTACGAGGAATTTTTTGTCTATTCCCCTTCTCCTAGCAAGAAATCCTATTTGGTGGCAGAAGAACTCAATCCGCATGAATTGCTGCTACTGGAAGAAGGTCATTGTCTCCGTACCCAGGTGGTTCGACTCTGCCAACTCAAGCAGCAGATCGAAGGCCAACTGACCTATCAATCCAGCAGCCTGGAAACCTTGCGCCGACTCGTAGAGCAAGCCCAGGGGTTGACGGTTTTACCAGAGCTGATGACTCTGGAATTTTCTTCCGAACGACGCGCCTGCCTCTCTCAGTTTCAGCGGCCAGCTCCCGTGCGAGAGATCAGCCTGGTTCACCATAAGAGTTTTGGTAGAAAAAAATTGCGAGAATTACTCGGCAAAACCATCCTGGAAGGTTTACCTAGCCATTTGCAGGAGAGAGACACCTTCCAACTCATTGAACTTTAGCTCGTATGTTGAAACGAGAATACACACATGTCTATGTCAGAACCTACCAACTCTTCCTCTTTTTGGGATCAGGCGTATCGGGAAAACCCCACCGAGGTCATCATCCCCGATCAAATCATCCAAACCGAAACGGTTCAACTTACTCCTGGTACCGCCCTTGACCTGGGATGCGGGACAGGAGAAATTCTGCTGGCGCTTGGCCGGAAAGGCTGGCGAGGCCTGGGCATTGATTGGTCGGCTTATGCCGTGGACCTCGCCAATCAAGCTGCCGAAATGGATGGCTTGCAAGTTCGATTTGCAGAGGGAGACATCACCAGTTGGAAAACGGAAGATCAATTTGATCTGGTGATCAGCACCTATGCACTTCCTGGAGGGAAGGACAGCGAGAAAACCCTTCAGACGGCGGTAGGTGCCCTCAAACCGGGTGGGATTCTCCTGGTCGCGGAGTGGGACGTCAGCATGGCCACGGCCTGGAAGATGTCCGAGGAAGAATTGGTCAGCCTTTCTCAACTGACTCAATGGCTATCTCCGTTGGAAGTGGAGCAGGCCGAAGTTCGGGAACTTGCCCCTTCCGCAGGTTCTCAACATTCTGGCGGAAAAATTGCCTTCGTGAAAGCTCGCAAGCCCGCGACCTAGCTTGTGATCTCCCTTGAATATAGGAGAGGTGCATGAAGTCTTCTGCTCCCCAGATCGCGAGGAAGGGAATCACTATTTCTCCCTATTGGGAATCGCTGCTTGAAGGTGGCGAATCGCTCGTTCTAGTTGGGTGTCTCGATGAAAAAACACTTGCTCCCAGTCGGGTTCTAGCTGGAGGTCTGGTTCGGTCCCGTATCCATCCAATGGCAGCCCATTTCGTTGAAAGGAGGCCATGGTGGACCATTTGACCCGAATGTTGGAGTGAGTCAACCATTCATTGCGGGACCTCCCACTAGAGCCATCGGTTCTCACTCCTACCAAACGTACATTCGGCAGACCTTTGAAGGCAGTAGCAAATACCGAAGCTGCACTGAAGCTGAATTCATCCATGAGCACGTACACGGGACCCGGGAAAGGACGTTTCCCAGCGCGGAGCAACATCACGTGAGGTTCACTGAATTTCTCTTCGGGTATTTGTTTCTTCGAGGAAAAATCAGCGAGGTAGCTTGCAATCGTTTTTTGCTCTTCCGGCTCAAATTCATCCGCTTCAAGGGGAAACAAATACCTTCCGGCCATTCCTTCCAATGGAGAGCCAGTTTGCGGTTCGGGGGTGCGGACATAGGCCACATTGGCAATCCAGGGGCTTTGCTCAGGTTGGATCAGATATGGGGCCAGAAGTTGGAGAATGTCCCGGGTACCGCCTCCGTTTCCGCGAATATCCAAGATCCATCCGTTGGCAGACTGCATGGTGGTCAGATGGTTTTCCAGAAACTGGAAATAGGCGGGTTCATCCTCCGGATCGTACATATCAGGCAGGATCAGGTACGCGATGGAGTCCTCCAGCCACCTTGCAGTCACCGCATAATTCCCGGCCTCCAGATCTCTTTGCAGCAACCACCAATGATCCGCTTTGGAGATATACCACTGCCGCTTAGCAATAAGTGGCAACGTCAAACTGGTGTCTTTTTGGCCGTTGGTCAGTTGTAGTCTGACTGTGGTGTCCTTGATGCCATTGAGCACATACAACTCCCCCAAGTCTCTCAGGGTCTCTGCGGCTCGACTGATGCGAGCTTCTCTCGGGGCCAATTGATGTCGAGGCGCATATTGAGCGAGGAACTCCTCCCAGGGCTGGCCATTGATGTTTTTTAGATAAGGGTAATTCGGTGCGTACCAAGTGAATGCTCTGTTGCTACGCTGCAGCACGGCCAACTGATCTTCATAACGGGCCAGGCCCGCCGGAAAATATCTCTCCCAGCCTACAATTGTATCTTCTTCAAACTCCTCGAACTCCACCTTGCAGTGGCGGTCTCCGATGGCATACAGGATCTTACCAAGATGCTGACTCAAGGCCTGCACCTCTATTTCGGACTGTTTTCCCAGCTCTGAAAACAATGCCTGAAAAGCTGAATCGTGATTCAGGTCTGACAGTTGGAGATAGGAAGATCGTTCCTCCAGTAGCTGCTGGAATTCTTGGGCATCTTCCAAGGCTTGTTCAGAGGAAATGAGGGGAAATTGAGCCTTGGCTATGGTGGTCAACAGCAGCAAAGCTCCCAGGAAAAGGGATGGTAGGTTCATGTGAATAGGGATTGATGCCGGAAAGACTTACTCCCATCCAAGAAGATGGAAGTTCGCTTTTCCTTTTCTGGCTCACTTTTTACTGAGCAGGCGCATCTACAGCGGCAATGACCCTGCCTTCTTTGAACAGACTCGCGTCATAGCCAATGCCCCAGCCTGCGCCTCTGGGTACGGTCATCACGCCATCGACTTTGGGGCTGCTGTCAAAAAAGAGGCCCTCTGGATAATTGTGGGGCTTGTATTCCTGGAAAGGACCCATATTTGGAGTAAGCGCTGCCAGGTGCAACATATAGGAAGCATCCGGTCCAGACCGGGGGCTGTGAGGCGTAATGGACATGCCGACTTGTTCTGCCATTTTTGCAACTCGCAGCGCTCGAATGAATCCGCCATTGTACGCCATGTCTGGCTGAATCAAGTCCACAGTCCGGTTCTGAATCATTTCCGCGAAATGATACAAACTGTTGTCTTGCTCTCCCCCCGCTACGACCATGTCCAAGGCATCAGCGACGGCTTTGGTTCCTGCATAATCCTGCCAAGGGCAAGGTTCTTCAAAGAAAGCAACCCCATAATCCTGGAGCAATTTGCCTACTTCCATCGCCTTGGGCACGTCATAGGAGCCATTGCTATCGACATAGATGGTCATGGCATCGCCAAAGGTCTTCCGAGCCAGTGGAATGAGCTTCTCGGTGCGCCCAGGTATGCAATCAGCATTGTTGCTCATCCGCCCCCCGATTTTCAGCTTGATGGCTTGAAAATTGGTTCCTTCCAATTCTCGTTGCAGGTTCTCGATGTATACCTCTGCGGAATTTTCTCGATCAAAAGTGGAATAATACACGGGAATCTCGTAGCGATCCATCGTCCCGAAGAAATCAGCCACCGGATGCCCGCCCATTTTGCCCAATAAATCCAGAATCGCCAATTCCACATGCCCGACGCAATTCAAGAACGGCATACCCGCAAATTTGTAATTGCGGCCATCCCGATATACATCGTCGATCAGGGTCTCTATCTCCAGGGCATCTTTTCCCACAAAGAAGGGCATCACCAATTCTTCCAGCATGGGTACCAATACCTTCATCCGGGAATTGACTGGCACCAACCCCATGGCTCCGTCCTGAGAAAAAGCCCGAAGAAACCACACTTTCTGCTCCTTTTCCACCTCAATCAATTCTATCCGACGAATCATCACCGGATCATAGAACCATTCGTTCACCGCATCCACCATCAAGGGGCTCCGATCTACGGAAACTTTGCCTGAAGTAGCAGGTTCCGATCCTGTTGGTTGACAGCTGGTCCAAAGACCTGCCATGAGGCCAGTAGCAAGGGTTCCTTTCAAGAAATGCCGGCGGGAGGGGTGTTTCATTGAATTGGGGGATTGGTGGGAAAACAGGGTTCAGATCTCAAGGTTCAGGGTTCACAATCGCTATTGATGAATGTCTGGGATGAAGACAAGGTTCGAGAACGCCCCCTTTGAAGGGGGTTGGGCGATGGATCAGAGCTTTGGTGAATTAGTTAACTGGATAATTAGTTTGCTGGTAAATGGGAAAGTGGGGGTAGCTCCGTTAAGGAAGTAGAATCTTGTACATCATCCGCTATTTCTATCCCCTCCTCCTTGGCTGGCCAAATCCTGTATATCCTGTGAATCCTGTCGAAATTTGGTGGATTGGAGAATTGGTTGACTAGTGAATTAGGGGATTGGTGGATTAGGGTACTGGTGATTCAGTGTATTGTTTGGCGAGGTGATCTGGAAGAAGATTCTGACTTCTGACAGTAAGGCGGTCTGACATCTGACTTCTCTCTTCTCCAGGAATTACTGCGCCGTCAATCCTCCATCGAGAGAGATGCACTGTCCGGTGACGAAACTAGATTCGGAAGAGCAGAGCCACAGAATGGCCTGAGCGATGTCTTCTGGTTGGCCATATCGGCGCATGGGGATCACTCGTTTGAGTTTTTCTTCCAGGCTGGGATCGTAGGTAAACATCGAATCAAACATGGCAGAGCGGGTGAATACCGGACATACTGCATTGATGCGGATGTTTTTCCGAGCATATTCCACGGAGGCCGCTTTGGTCAGGCCCAATACTGCGTGCTTGCTGGCAGTGTAAGCAGAGCTGTTGGCCAAGCCTCGTAAGCCAGCCACGGAGGATACATTCACAATGCTTCCACTGCCCTGAGCCAGCATTTGCTTCAACTGTTCCTGCATTCCAAAGAATACCCCGTCCACATTTACGGCCATTACTTTGTGATAAGAATCCACAGAGGTTTCTGCCAGCTTGGCCATTTCTCCGCCGATGCCTGCATTGTTCACCCCGATGTCCAGTCGTCCGTATTTTTCCACGGTTTGTCGGATCAGTTGGATCACTTCCTCTTGATTGGCAACATTAGTTTTGGCGAAACTGGCCTCCCCTCCAGCCGCTTCAATGCTCGCGACGGTTTCCTGGCCGGCCGCTTCCTGAATATCAGAAACCACGACCTTGGCGCCAGCCTTGGCAAATGCCAGCGCAGTCGCCCGGCCAATTCCAGAGGCAGCACCAGTTACCAAGGCCACCTGATCAGTAAATTGATTCATATGCATGAGTTAGTAGTAGGTACAAACTACGGAAAGTAGCGAGGAATCTCCAAGGAAGTTTTTCGCGCGATAAACAGAAACAGGTGCGGGGCCGGAACTGTTCCGTACTCGCACCTGCCTCAAATTTGACCAGTCAAGTGGTCAGGTATCTCAATGCTCCATGATCAGCTTCTTGCGGCGCTCCGTGTGCCCCAAGCGAACAATTTTGTCCTGGCTGTGGGTGATGCCCTTGGTCATGTTGCGAGTGTCTACTACGCAATTGGCACTGCGAACCACAAAATCCACGACGACTTTGACGTGGATCTTCCGGAAGTACTGCGCCGGCTGACGCGCCAGGAACTTCAGCGGGTACTGCACCTACAAGCAGGGATTGCTTCGATCTTCATCGACGGGCCAGACGAGCTCTCATGAAGCGAACCTGGGCGACAGCGTTGGGCTGGAGGAAGTTGAGCTTGCGTCCGCGCATCTTGCCCTTGGAGGTGATGTCGACGCGGAAGGGCTCGAAGATGTAGTCCCGGCTGGCCACTTCCACGATGTAGGAGCCCGGCGGGACGTTGTTGATCACGAACGAGCCGTCCCCGCGGATCAGCCCGATGTGCTGTCCGTAGTTCGCCAGCACTCGCGTATACGACTGAAACCAAAGTGAAAGCTTTGAGTCGTTTATTTGTCGGACACAACGTCGCACGACGCTCTGCAGCCACATAGAATAACATCTTGAAACATGAAATATCCGAGTCAAAGATCCTGCTGGCAGACCTGCCAGTTCTTGGGGACGCCGGGGTCCTGGGGCATGAGGACCTTTCCCTCGATGCGGAAGCCGGTGCCCAGGGCCTCCGTGGACAGAGACGACGTTCCCGGCGCCGCCGCAGCAGCCACTCCCACCACCACCAAACCCAGCAGCAGCCTCATCATCTCAGCGGGCCGCTTGGAAGATCGGAGCTAGAGAACGGAGTGCCCAAATCACACGCTGCCCAGCCTCTCCCCTCAGCTTGCTCAGCCATCCCAGTACGTACGGAATACGTACGCATCTGTCCTTTTGAGAGTTGACGTGCCGTGCAAGAGGAGGGAGATATTCGGGGGGCCGGGCTCTGCGTCAGACGGTGATCAATAGAGGAGAGAGGGGCTTCAGAGGCTGGCCTGGAAAGGGCACAGCGAAGAGAGGACCGATGCCTGAGACGAAGCCGAAGCTCAGCGTCGAGGAGAAGCAGAGGAGGGATCGGGAGGCCGAGGAAGAGTTCCGCAAACTCACCGAGCGAACCGCCGCCAGTCTTCCCAAGTACGACTTCCCCGACCCCGGCGAGGAGGTATCACGGCTCACACACTTCCAATGTGACTGGAGGAGATTTGAAGGCTTCGAAGCAAACTTGAGTTATTATTATCCAGGCTTTGGTGTAAGAAATCCATCAGCTCCTTCCTCTGAACGTCTGATGTAATTCTGTGGTTCTAAAGGATGGTGTTGGATTGAGG
>JBCCCJ010000248.1:0-7093 GCA_039033615.1 Bacteroidota bacterium | reverse complement strand
CCTCCAGACTTTCATTGATTTCTGATCGTCCATAGGCTACTATCCCAATGATATCCCCAGCACTTACTACATAGTTCTCGGGAGGAATCAGATTCGCTGACTGGGAGAACTTGATCGAGGAATCCCGAAATATATGATGACCGAATACCAAGTCATCCGTATTATCCAAATTGAATTCATCTAGTTGAAGAGGTTTGTCCTCAAATTCGGCATCTTCTTCATCTAAAACCGGATCGGCTCCTTCCAGGGTTACTGGCGGCCCTCCACCCGGTAAGCCTTGAGTGGAACTTTGGGTTGGAGTGACGGTTCCGGCAGGCACCTGCCCGGTAGGCAGTACGACTCCTTGAGGCACTGTCGGCAGGGCATCAGTGGGCACTCCGGCACCTTGGAGCTGCTGCAATCGTTGCGGCAGATTGGGCAGTTGAAGCGGAGAGGTTCCGCCTCCTGGTATGGGTTGAGCTGACAAAATACTTCCCAATCCCAAAAGGATGGAAAACCCAAAAATTTGAACAGCAGAGGAAAATTTGCACATAGGAGATGTAAAATCTTCGCAAATTTACAAAATGCTGAGTTACCTCTTTTGGGTTTCCGGTACAATCCTCTGAGGAATCTTACTTTGAGCTCCAGCTACTCCCCCCGGTCCTGGCACAATTCTATCAACACTCCCCCACAGTCCTTAGGGTGAAGGAAGCACACCCATTTGTTGTCTGCGCCTGCTTTCGGCTCTTCGTTGAGCAACCGAATCCCTGATTCTCTCAGGCGATCCATTTCGGCATGAATGTCTGCTACTTCATAGGCAACGTGATGAAGGCCAGGTCCTTTTTTGGCTACGTATCTGCTGATAACCGAATCCGGGGTCGTCCCTTCTAACAATTCGATTTTGGTCTCTCCAGCCTGGAAAAAGCTGGTAAGCACGGCCTCAGAAGCGACTTCCTCTCGTTTGTAGGGAGCCTGTTTCAACAATTGAGCGTACAACGCTTCTGCCTGTGCTAAGTCTGCTACCGCAATTCCGATGTGCTCTACTTTCATTTGGGATGAGTATATTTGGGACATTCTGAACAATGATTCAATATGGCCCTCAAATTACATAAAGAAGGAAGCAAAACGATCCCCTTGTCCCTGATCATTATCAGTGTGCTGATTAGCCTAGGGTTTTGGATCCATGATGTGCTAGGAATTATTTTTCTGATCCTCGGAAGTATCCTCTCTTTCCTGGTCTTCAATTTTTTTCGCAATCCCCACATTCCCATTGAGCAACATGAGGACCACGTTCTCTCCCCCTGTGATGGGAAAGTGGTCGTGATCGAAGAGATCCATGAACCCCTGTACTTTAAAAAGCCGATGATTCAGGTAAGCGTGTTCATGTCTCCCCTGAATATTCATGTCAATCGGAATCCCATCGCAGGCAAACTTCAGTTTTTCCGCTATTTGCCAGGTAAATATTTGATGGCTTTCAATCCGAAATCATCTACCGATAACGAACAGACCTTTCTTGTCGCCTCCAACAATCAAATCACCATTGGCTACAAACAAATTGCAGGCTTTCTGGCGCGGAGAATTCGCTGGTATGTAGATCAAGGAGACGAGCTGAAGCAAGGAGCAGAATTTGGCTTTATTCGCTACGGCTCTCGGGTCGACCTGCTGCTGCCTACTGATTGCAAGATTGAGGTCCAATTGGATCAGGTCGTGAAGGGAGGCCAAACCGTCATCGCGTCGGTTGGTTAAGTAGCAGACCCGACATCAGCGAGGATGTCATCGACATACTTCCGTTCATTTGCCAGGCGTGGTACTTTGTGTTGACCGCCGAGTTTCCCCCGCTTTTTCATCCATCGTTCGAACGTACCGATAGGCATCGCTCTCACTACCGGCGCTTCTAGCGCTAGGTTTGCCTGACGCTTGGCTTCATAATCTGAATTCAGCTGTTTCAGTTGCTCGTCAAGCAGGGAAACAAAACGGGCAAAATCGTCAGGTTCATGACGAAATTCAATCAACCACTCATGCCCTCCTTTGGATTTGCCTTCCAAATAAATCGGTGCCGCCGTGTAGTTTTCGATGATGGCTCCAGTCTCCCGACTCGCTTCACTCAAAGCGGTTTCCGCATTATCTACCATCAATTCCTCTCCAAAGGCATTGATGAACTGCTTGGTGCGACCAGTGATCTGAAATTTGAACGGCGAAAGGGAGGTGAATCGAATGGTGTCCCCAATCAAATAGCGCCACAATCCAGCATTGGTTGAGAGTGCCAACGCATAATTTTGTCCCAATGCCACCTCATGTATCCCTACCGCCCGAGGATGATCCTGCCCAAGGTCCTCCACTTTGATGAATTCATAAAAGATGCCGTGATCCAACAACAGCAGCAAATCCTGCCGATCTGGTTCGTCCTGGAAACCAAAGAATCCTTCTGAAGCATTGTAGCAATCCATGTAGGTCATGCTTGCTTTCGGAATCAAGGTCGCGAATTGGTCCCGATACGGTGCAAAACTCACCCCGCCATGGAGATACAATTCCAAATTAGGCCAGACTTCTAACAGATTCCCAGAGGTAATTCCCTGCTTTTCCAGTATATGTCGAATCAACACCAAGGTCCAGGTAGGAACACCAGCAATGGAAGTAATGTCCTCATTCATGACCTCCTTGGTGATGGCTTCAAGTTTTTCTTCCCAATTAGAAAGCAGGGCAACTTCCTTTCGGGGGGCCCGCATCAGTTCATAAAAGGCGGGAAGATTCTCTGTCAAAACCGCCGAAACATCTCCAAACCTTACTGAAGGTTGCAGGGCATGCGGATTATGGCTTCCTCCAATGGATAGAGACTTCCCGGTAAAGAGTTTGCTCTCCGGTTTGTTTTCCAAGTAAACTGCCAAGAAATCCTGACCCGCACGAAAGTGGCAGTCCTCCATGGCTTCCGGGGTTACCGGAATGAATTTGCTTTTGTCGTTGGTGGTGCCTGATGATTTGGAGAACCAAACGGTACGGCCCGGCCAGAGGACATCCTCTTCCCCATCAAACGCCCGTTGAATCCAGGGGTGGATTTCTTCATAGGAGCTTAGGGGCACTTGCTCCTGAAATTGACGCAACGTTTGAATGCTTCCATAGCCAAAATGTTTGCCCCATTTGGTGTCTTTCCCTTTTTCTAGCAAGTCTTCAAACAGACGCTGTTGAACCTTGAAGGGATGTTTGCGGAAATGATTGATCTGATCCAGCCTTCGCTTGAGATACCAACTGGCAATATTGTGTACCATTTTCAGCATCACCGATTGAGTTGGAAGTTTTCACCTAAGTATAACTTTCTGGCTTCAGGGTTTTCCGCAATCTCTTCCGCAGTACCAGAAATGCGAATTTGCCCTTCAAACAAGATATACGTTCGGTCGGTGATATTCAAGGTCTCATGCACATTGTGATCCGTGATGAGAATCCCAATGTTTCGCTCCGCAAGCTCAGAGACCAGGTGCTGAATGTCTTCTACTGCTTTGGGATCAATTCCAGCAAAGGGTTCATCCAGCAAAATAAAATTGGGGTCCACGGCCAACGCCCGTGCGATTTCCGTTCTCCTTCTTTCTCCTCCAGATAATACTTTACCTTTGCTTTTGCGGATTTCGGTGATTTTGAACTCCTCCAACAACTGATCCACCTTATCTCTTCGCTCTCCTGCACTGAGTTGGGTGCCCATTTCTAGTACTGCCATGATGTTGTCTTCGACTGAGAGATTCCGAAATACCGATGCTTCCTGGGCCAAATACCCAATGCCTAGTTGGCCTCGCTTATACATCGGCAGATGGGTAATTTCTCGATCATCCAGGAAAATCTTGCCCCCATTTGGCCGAATCAACCCAACAATCATGTAAAAGGTGGTGGTCTTTCCGGCTCCGTTTGGACCAAGTAAGCCCACAATCTCTCCCTGATTGACTTCCAGAGAGACTTCGTTGACAACTTTTCGCTGCTTGTACTTCTTGATCAGTTTCTCTGCACGTACTTTCATATAGCGAGATTAGGCATTCTGGCCGGAAAAGAAAAACAGGGCCTCCTGGGACCCTGCTGGTGATTGTTCTATCGTGATCAATACGATTTGATTTGCTGTCGATCACTTCATTTTCAACCACTTAACGAACTGATTCGTTTGAAGTCCCTGAAGATGAAGCACATACATTCCATCAGGTAGATGGCTCAAATCCCACTGATATTCCTGCGTTCCCGAGCGGATAGACATCTGGTCCGATACAAGGTGAACCTGTTGGCCTTGAAGGTTGTACAAGGCCAGGGAAATTGTATGGGCTTGTTGGTTTTCTACTCGCAGGTGAAGCATGCCTGAAGAAGG
Organism: Bacteroidota bacterium; assembly: GCA_039033615.1. Classification (GTDB taxonomy): domain Bacteria; phylum Bacteroidota; class Bacteroidia; order J057; family J057; genus JBCCCJ01. The sequence continues at coordinate 2,778 of JBCCCJ010000248.1, read as the reverse complement.
ATTGGGAAATACCTGGACCTTTGCCGCTGCGAACCCATCTTCTATCGAAGTAGAAACGCCACCTTCGGCAAATAGGAGACCAAGTCCTCGATTTCCGGTACGATTTTTCTTCCCAATCACATAGAAATCCTTCTCTACCAGGTGAAAGTCAAATTCATTGGCGATTTCCCCCTCATTGTTGTTGACCGAAACGGAAAACCACTCTCCGGCTTCATCTTTGCGGGCCAAGCGCACTTCATTTTGGACCCCTGAATAATTGTAGAGAATCCACGGGCGATCTTTCTCATCCAAGATTAAGCGGAGGGGAATTCCAACGAGGTTAATCGTTTCCCCGATCACCGATTCTATTTCCCATTCCGTTACTCCTTTTTTTGCTAGAAAAATCGAATCACTTCCCGCATCTCGATAGGCAATGAAAGGCGTACCTGTAGAATCAATTTTGATGGAACTGATCGTCGGATTTTGCGCATTGGGCTGGGTGACTTCTTCAATGTTCCAACTTCCCCCCTGTGGTCGATGCGCATATTTGAGCTCGGAGAGAAATGGATCAATGTACGAAATGTGCAGCCCGCCTTGTTCGTCTAACGCAAGATCTGGACGTTGGCCAACAATCAAGCTAGAGCTATCAATGACTGCTACCGACCAGTTCCCGCCCAGGGTTCCCCTTGCATATTTCAGATCTCCTACCGCTACATCGTAGAAGCTAACATATAGAGAGTCTTGAAAGGACTGGATGGTGATATCCCTGGCTTCTACTTCGGTCGCAATCGTTTCGTACGCCCAGGTACCGCCGTCTCGATACGCAAACCGAAGGCTGTTGCTCGCCTCAAACACATAAGTCAAACACGGATTGTTTTGCTCATCCAGAATCATCGAGACTTCTCTGACCATGCGACCAGCACTATCTACGGCCTGATAGGTCCAGGTATCTTGAATTCGCTCTCCCAATACAAGTTGATCTTCTAAGCCCTCGGTAAACGCCACAAACACCTGATCATCGTTTCCTACTCGTTCTACTTGACTAGACAATGACTCCCCCCGATTCTCAGAGCGAGTAATTTGCTGGTGCAGCCAGGTGGAATCAGCAGTATCCTTGGCAGATAATCGCAGGATGTCTTTTGCGGCATCATACGCAAGCAGGTATAAGCTATCCCCCGTCAATTCTGTTTTCAAGCCGGCATTGGTGAAAGCCTCATATATCGAATCCGCTTCCCAATTCAGCCCTCCGTCGGTGGTTTGGGTTACGACCACATTCTGCTCTTCATTGTCATAGTAGCTAATGAAGATTCGGTCGTCATCCGCCGCAGAAAGAGAAAAATGGGACCGAAAGGTACTAATGGGGAGAAAACTATGGTGGAAAGGGGTGTAAGCCGAATCTCCCAATTGATTGAGGTTGATTCGAGTATAAAACATGTGCTGCCGGGAGTTGAACAAGGAGCCATTGCCATATATGTGGGCCACCCGATACACCAGATGCAAGAGAGAGTCATTGGTGATCTCTCCGTCAATGAACGCAAATCCTTCCCGAAAATGGGTGGCAGAAACCGTAGCATACACTCGTTGAGTAGAATCTAGCTTGGTTCTGTCCCAATCCAATAAGGTTCCTGGGACCGATTCAAACATGAGCAAATCATGGTTGTGCAGGGCGTTGGTCAACGTGAGGTAGTTGTTGCCAGGACGAGGAAGGACTTTGCAGAATTCTCCAAAGCGATCAGATTGAGTCAGGCAGTTGACCGTCCCTTCATAAGGTACATCCTCAAAAGGCTCGTGGAACCAACTGCCATCTGGTTGCTGCAACAACAGGTTCAGATTCAGTTCATAATTGATATAGGTTCGATCTACTGGCGAACAAGCGACAATGTTGCCGATTCGCCCGTGGAAAAACATGATCCCCGGGCGACCATCCGGTTGAAAAAATACGTCCAGGGAAGGCTGCACGTAGCTTGGAAACGCTTGATCGACCCCATATACGCCAATGGCTTCGCTGCCAAAAGCGGGATCAATGATCCAGATTCCGTTTTCTTTGGTGGCGTATTTGAGCGTGGCATCTCCCGCATCCCGATGAAGGTAGGCAATGTGCGGATTCCCAGATGGATCAATGGCCAGGGATGAGGCATACCCAAAGCTTCCCTGATCCGGCACTTCTTCAAAGTTCCATTGAGAGGTGGCGGGAGTCCTTACCCCATAGACCAGGCGATCTTCATCCACCTTCCAATAGGTAAGGTGCAGATTGCCTTGCTGGTCCTGGACCAGATCCGGATTGGCGCCGGATTCTTGGAGATCAGTTACGATGTTCTCGTAGGTCCAGTCTAGCGGTTGGGCAAATAGAGAAGAGAAAAGGAATAGGTTGCCAAGTAAGAGCCAGGCAAAGGAGCGAACAGGCGGGTTACACATGAGCGAATCGGATGTCTTTCAAACGAAGGTTAATGGTAGTCTTTTGATTCCAGGTATTAAAAATGGGTTGAAATGCTACATCAAAAAAATCTCTTCCGGGCCTAAACTCACTTGCTCCGATCAATTGCTGCCATTTCTCAGCTAAGCCAAACCCAATGGCTTCCATCAACATGTCTTCTTGCCCAAGGGTGAGTTTCAGATGCGCCTCCTTCAAAATCTTAACGTGCCATACCTGCACCCCGCTGCTTTGGAAGACCGGACGGCGGTTGCCAGGGCCAAAAGGAGCCATGCGATTCATGATACGGAGGAAGCGATCTGTCAATTCCCGAAAGTGAACCCCATGATCGATGTAGAGGTTCGGAGAGCGTTGTTCTGGGAGAATGG
>JBCCCJ010000247.1:0-7096 GCA_039033615.1 Bacteroidota bacterium | reverse complement strand
TTTCTGCGAAAATTTGATCCCTGATCCCTGATCCCTGCCCCCTGAACCCTGTATATGTCTCCCCTCCATCAAGCATATGACGAACTGTGGCAACGCGCCCTTGGTACATACCAGCAAGGGATGGTCGTGCTCGACCCAGTTTTGCCGGACAAATCCCAAGACACCCGACGAGGCCTTACCCTGAAATGCAAACTCCCTGCGGCTGCTCAAGCCGCAATTCAGGATTTTCTGCACGAATTTGATGAGGTCTGTCCCGGGCAGTATCTATACCCATCCAGCGATCTGCATTTGACCATTCTGACCATCATCAGTTGTCAGGCAGATTTTGAGCTGGCCCAAAGTCGCTGGGAAGAATACTGGGCGCTGATTCAGGCGGCCATTGCCGACCTCCCTGCTTTTCGCATGGCCTTTCATGGGATCACTGCTTCTCCGTCCTGCGTATTGGCGCAGGGATTTCCCTTGGGGGAGGGATTGGAACTGCTCCGCAATCGCATCCGGGCCGCTTTTTCGGCTAGTCATCTGCCACATACCATTGACAAACGGTACTTTCTCAACACCGCTCACAGCACGATTGTCCGCTATACCGAAGCTCCACAAGACCTCAAGGCCACGGTGCAGTTTTTGGAGAAGCAGCGCAAACGTCCCCTCGGGATGGGTAAAATCCAAGAAATAGAATTTGTCTGCACCGATTGGTACATGAGTGAAGGGATTGTTACCGAATTGGCCAGTTGGCCGCTGAATGGAAAGGGCTAAGCCGCAGTCCCGATCACCAATTCACCTTCTTCGACTTCTTCGGAGGAAGGCGCGGTCCGCAAAATCAGGTACCCCAGCAAACCAGAAATCAAGGAGCCAATCAGGATCCCTAGCTTGGCAGAATCCAGCAAATCAGGCTGGCCCACAAATGCCAGGTTGGCCACGAATATCGACATCGTGAACCCTACGCCTGCCAGACAAGCAATGCCGATCACATGGCGAAAGGTCACCCCTTTGGGCAGTTCGGCGAGGCCCAAAGCGAGCCCCAAGCGCGAGAGAGCGGAAATTCCGATCGCATTCCCCACCACCAGACAAACCGCGATTTGTAACACGAGGCTGTTGTTGATGGCTGCTCCGCCCCCGAAAGCGATCCCCGCATTTGCCAGGGCGAAGATCGGCATGATGGCATACGCCACCCAACTATGGAGGCTATGCTCTAAGTGCTGGAGAGGAGACTGCACTTTTCCGGACCAATCTTCCACTTCGTCAATCAGGCCGATTTGTTCCTTGGTCAATAATTTCGCGTTGGGGTTGGCGCTGGTACTGGCAGCTAGGTTCCGGGATAGGTCGGAGAGGCGATCTGAAAATTCTTTCACCTGCACCTTGCGGCTGATTGGCACGGTCAAGGCCAGCAATACCCCTGCGATCGTCGGGTGGATGCCCGCTTTCAGGAAACATACCCACACCACTAGGCCCACCCCTACGGTAACGAAAATGGAGAAGCGGTTGAAATAAGTGAGCACAGCCAATCCGCCCACCATCACCATCCCATAGGAAAGCAGGATCAAATCCAATTTGGCAGTATAAAAAATCGCGATGGTCATCACAGCTCCGAGATCATCTACGATGGCAAAAGCGGTCAGAAATATTTTCAAACTGGTGGGAATCCGATTCCCCAAAATTTTGAGAATGGCCAGGGTAAAGGCAATGTCTGTGGCCATCGGAATGGCCCAACCACCAGCGGTCTCTGGCTGAGAATTCATGCTAACGTACACCAAGATAGGCACAAACATCCCCCCGATGGCCGCAAAAATGGGCAGGGCTGCTTTCCGAAGGGAGTTGAGTTCTCCTACCAAAATTTCCCGCTTGATTTCCAGTCCAATGAGAAAGAAAAAGATGGCCATCAAGCCGTCGTTGATCCACAAGATCAGCGGTTTGGTCAATTGGTAATCGTCGGTACCCAGCCCCATTTGGTAGGCCCAGAGCGATTCGTAGCTGTCCCGAAAGGGAGAATTGGCCCACAACAGGGCGAGAAGGGTTACCCCAAAAAGGAGAATTCCGCTGAAACTCTCAATCTTGATGAACTTCTGTAGAGGAGTCAGTAGTTTCATGGGTTAGGTTAATGTGTGATAGCTCAGTCGAAAGGGAAACGCATCATCCCCTTTTTTGTTCGGTCTGGGTCCCTTCCTTCTGTTTGGGCAAAGGCGTGCAGGAGGGCTAGCACCTGCTTCCGGCTTCCGACCGCCATTTGGGTGTACATCCCATGTTGCACATTCACTGGTGATGTTGGGATATGGGGCAGTCGCTCCGTACCTGCTCCCAACTCTTTTTTCTTCGATTTGCTACCGAAATGCCATCCCTCCAGGCTGCGATTGACGAAGTATGCCGTACCAACTCTCAAACAAACGAATTGCAGAGCGATTCGCAGCTTGACAGAAACAGATGCCTTCCAGAAAAAAGCAGGCGCATCAGGACTGCCATCTCCTGGCATATGCTTTTTCTGGTGACATCTGACGTACACCCCGACATTTTGATATGGGAAAAATGTCATATCTTTATCGCAACATTTGTTTTTATGAAGAAAGCTATTCCCCTACCCGAGGTGGTCGCCAGCACTCTTTCACAAATGGGGGTGTACCTACAAACCCTAGATGACGACCGCTATCGGGAACCCCTGGAATTATTTTCCCAGTCCACCATTGGGCAACATACCCGACACGTAGTTGAGTTTCTTCAATGCTTGTTATTTCAAGCAGAATGCGGGGTCATCAACTATGAGCATCGCCAGCGCAATCATCAGATTGAAACGGAAACAGGAATTGCCTGGACCGAGATCAACGCGATCGTTTCTCGCCTCCACAATGATGTGCTGCCCGACAAATTGGAACTCGAAACCCAGTATGGCCCGGCCGAGGAATCTCCCCACAAAGTTCCGACTACTTTTGAGCGAGAATTGATTTACAACATCGAGCATGCCATTCATCATTTGGCGATCATCAAGATCGGTTTGAAAGTCATTGCTCCTGAAATTGAACTTCCCCGCAGCTTTGGCGTGGCGCCTTCAACCATTCGGTTTCGGGAGCAGCAAGCTCAACCTTCGGCTAGTTCCAGCTAATTCCTATGAAGCAGGCAGGTTTTCCGCAACGCATCCGGCACCATCCATTCCTCATTCGCTTGAGGAGTTGGGAATACTGGCCGATGCACGTGGTATATATGCCTGTCTATGTCTATTGGCTCTACCTTTCGATCAGAGCCAGAGCCTTCATTTTCTTCAGTGCGGCAAATCCTGGCATTGAATTGGGGGGATTTTTTGATGATGCGAAATGGGACCTGTATCAAAAAATTCCAGAGCGCTGGATTCCCAAAACCTGCTTCATTCCCGAGTCAGCTTCCCACTCCGAAACCCTCGCCAAGATCAAAAAAAACGGCATTCATTTCCCGCTCATCATCAAACCAAATCGGGGCGAGCGGGGCTTTTTGGTAGAGAAAATCCCCGATGCAAGGACCCTGGAAAGCTTTATGGCCAGACATGAATTGGAGTGGATCATTCAGGATTATATCGCCGAACCGGAAGAAATCAGTGTGTTGTACTACCGATACCCTGGCCAGACTTCCGGAGGGATCAGTTCCGTTACCCTCAAAGAATTTTTGCACGTGACGGGCAATGGGCATTCAACGCTAGAGGAGCTGATTCTTTCCTATCCACGCGCAAAACTCCAGGTTGATTCGCTCAAAGGCCGCTTTGAGGATACCTGGCAGCAGGTGATCCCCCAAGGTCAAAGGATCGAATTGATGCCCATCGGCAACCACAGCCGGGGGACCACCTTCCTGAATGGCAATGCTCACATTGATGCGGATCTCTTGGCGATCTTCGACCAAATCAGCCATGAGTTGGACGGCATCTACTTCGGTCGGTTTGATATGAAGTGTCGGAGCATGGAGGCCTTGAAGGCTGGCAAGGATTTTTACATCCTCGAAATCAACGGGGTCAAATCTGAGCCGACCCACATCTACCAGCCTGGTTTTTCCATCTGGGAAGCCTATCGGGTGCTTTTTCGCCAATGGCGCACCATCTTTGAAATCAGCATGGCCAATCACGCTCGGGGCGTTCCTTTCCCCGGGTTGTGGGATACTGTCAAGCGACTCCGGCAATACCTTCGCTATAAGAAGGACTGGGAAGATGTACCCGAAGCTCAGCCTCAATTCACATCTCCCAGGTAAATGGGGTGCGCCTGGTCCAAGCCTTGTTGGAGGTAGGGAATCATGGTTTTGGGATAGAAGACTTTTTCGCCCAATTCCTCCATGGAGACCCATTCTACCCCGATTTGTGCGCCATCTGGTTCGATGCCTGGCGTCAGTTTTCTTTCTCCCACCAATTCACAGTGAAACATCAATTCCAACTGGTGAAAGAAATCATCGGGTTTGGCAAATTCATGGTTTTGGGAGATGTAGTCTCGTACAAAGCACAGGTTGCCCACTTTGACTTCGGTAGAAATTTCTTCCATGCATTCCCGCAACAGAGCCGTAGGTAAATCTTCCCCCCGGTTTTGGCCTCCGCCTGGCAAGCCATAATAATCATGACCGTGCTTATGGTATTTGTTACAAAGGAGTTTGCCATCTTCGATGACGATGGCTTTGGTGGAGACGCGTACGCTTGGTTTCATAGGGTACTTGACAAACTGGTAACAAAAACGCAAAAGAAGTTTTTGCGAGAAAGTGGGTGTACGCAAGCAAAGAAAAAGAGGTTGAGCCCTTCCACCTTCTCCTTGGTTGACTGTTGAGGCAAATATGCGTACATTTTTCGCAGGCTTTGTTCCGAGCTTTTTTGTTTCTCGCTTTTCCTCGAATATGGCTACCCTCACCACTTCTACATGGATTTCCCGGCTTCAGGCGCTCACGGAAGCCTACGAAGATCGCTTCGAGCGTTTGTCTCCAGAACATCTCAATGCGAAACCCGATCCAAACCGATGGAGTATAGGCCAGTGTATCGACCACATCATCACCACCAATCGGCAGTACTTCCCGATATTTGATCAGATCATTCAAGGGCGCTACCGACCTTCTTTCTACCAAAGAATGCCTGTGCTTCCCGGTCTGTTTGGCAGAATGATTCTCCGCTCGGTCCAGCCTGATACCCTGAGAAAAATTTCTACGGTTCCGGTATTCGAGCCTTCTCAAAGTGCCATTTCCGGCAGTATACTAGCGGATTTTGTGGCTCAGCAGGAAATTCTCGCCGGATATCTGGAACGCATGGATGCCCTGTCGGTGAAGCATCTCATCCTCACTTCCCCCGCTGCCAAGGCGGTCATCTATTCGGTCTGGTATGGCGTGGAGATCATCCTGGCGCACGAGGCCAGGCATTTGAAACAAGCTGAAGGAGTCCTTGCTCAGCTGGGGGCAGATCCTTCGTCCATCAGTTGACTGCTACGTAGCGTTGAGTTTCTCGGCCACCGGGATTATCAGGGTCAAGGAGGTCTTCTCTCAACCAGAGGGTATCTGCCGTGATTTCTACTTTCCAGTATCGCTTGACGGAGCCTCGGCCACTGTCAAGATTGGCTTGGTACCGAAAAAACAGGGCCGTACCCTCATCATAAAACTCCCATTTCCCTTCACGAGGGCCTTCTTCTTCGGCGGAATCACAAAAATCGGCCCCAAAGTCCAGCAGAAAATCCCGGTCTCCAGTGAAAGAAAGGACATCGTCTAATTGGCAATCCTCAATCACCAAGGTATCGTCTAAGAAGGCACCAATCAGCTGCCATTCTCGGCTGATCAAAGGAGAAAAGGGTTCGAATTGTTCGTTGGCCTGGCAGGAAAACAGGCTGATCGCTACAAAAACAGGGACAATCAACTGGTTGGCTTTCATCTTTTTTTCAAAACAACGCTTGTCTCTCCGAAATCACAATCCCAAAATCATGGGACTGAATTTTCCAGGCTACAGTTCCATGGCAAGAAAGATTTCGGTCATAGAGGTACCTTGCCAGCGCAAAGCATCGGGTTCCCGGGCATATTCTTCGAAGCCGAGCGAAAGGTATAACGCCAAGGCAGCCGGAGAATGATCAGTTACGGAAAGCAAGATTCGCTCTATCCCTTGGAGGGGCTTTGCCCTGAGCAGGCATTCGTTCATCAAAGCACGTCCTACCCCCTTGCTGCGCTGTTGAGGAGAAACGTACATCCCCCAAATCCATCCTAGGTGCTGCCGTTTGAGGCCACTTTGCCGCAGGAAGCCCACCATGCCCCCAGCCTTGGATTCGCCGGGTGGGAAATAGCCCAGAATGAAATTGGCGGCGTGCTTGGCAGCCAAATCTTTGCGGGTTTGTTTGCGGTCGATGTGGATATCAGGTGCCGCTCCAAAAGAAAAAGGGCTCATGCGTACGGCCTCTTTCCTGATTTGGATGAAGGCGTTCAAATCTTTCGGTCCGAGGGGTCGCACAATTCCCTCAGGCATCTTTGACGGAATAGTGTTCTTGTAGGGCCTTGTAATGATGCTCGGTATGGAACACGGTGAAAAAGAGAATTTCCCGAATCGGCATTTTGCCCATCAGGGGATGTGGCAAGACAAAGGCATCGAGGTCTTCTTCTTTCCACTTGCCGATGGCCTTGATCAATTTGTCCCGATTCTTGGCAAGATCCGCCAGCAGGCCCGCCTTGTCTTTGGGTTCAACGGGTTTGGGAATGAATTCTTTGGGAGCCTTTCCCCCCTCTGCCAATCGCTCGTAGTAGCGGGTTTTCACGGAATCAAGCGAGCGCGTTTCCCGATTGGATTTCCCAAACATCATCTTCAATTGAATCTTGGGCAAGCGGAGGGCGGTGTTCAAGGGCTCTACACTCATCAGAATGTGCCGAAGTTGTTGCCCACTGGTCCATTTCCCATCAGGTCCCTCGGTAATGGCTGCTTCCGGCTGGGATTCAGCCCATGCGATGACCTGCTCAAATTGATGTTGAAGGTGGGGAGTGATTTCTTCTTTGGTCCACATAGTATTCGTTCCTAAAAAGAAGAAATCTACGGAAAGCCTGCCTGCTTACCAACTCACTTTCAATTCGTGCCACCCCTCTGCATACTGGTATCGGATCGTCCACTGATTGACCTCACAGATTTTTTGGACAATCGCCAATCCCAAGCCTA